>PLUZ01000311.1 GCA_003162995.1 Methylocapsa sp.
TTGCCGCGTGATCTCATCCAAAAAGTCTGCAACTTTTTCGGATCATGCTTTAACCACTCGCCGCGTTTGCATCGGGTTCGCCGCCCGGCATGATTTTCAGCGACGCGATCCGGTTGCGCGTCTTGCGCAGCACTTCGAAGCGAAAATTGTGAAAGGTGAACACCTGGCCTGATTCCGGGATGGCACGCGCTTCATTGATGACGAGGCCGGCGATGGTGGTGGCTTCCTCGTCCGGCAGATTCCAAGCCATCGCGCGGTTGAGATCGCGAATTGGCACCGAGCCGTCAACGATCGCGGAACCATCGGCCAACATGCGCACACCTTGAACAAGAACATCGTGCTCGTCGGCGATATCGCCGACAATTTCTTCAATAATATCCTCGAGCGTGATGAGGCCCATGACCACGCCATATTCATCGACCACGAGGGCAAAATGGGTTTTGCGTTTCAAGAACGCCTGGAGCTGATCTTGCACCGGAGTCGTATCCGGCACGAACCAGGGTTCGAGCGCGATGCTTTCGACCTTGAAATTACGGACATCGCCGCCGGCCGCATCGAGTGCCCGCAAGAGATCCCTGGCATGCAGCACGCCGACGATATTTTCCGGCTCGCCGCGCCAGAGCGGCAGCCGCGAATAAGGGGCGGCGGCCACCTCGCGGATCAAATCTTGCGGCGGCAAATCGGCGTTGAAGGCGAGCATTTTGGTGCGATGAATCATCACGTCTGAAACTTCCAGATCGCGAAGATCAAGCAGGCCACCGAACATATCCCGGTCGGAGCGCGCGACGCCGCCCTCGCGATGCATAAGATCGACTGCGCTTTTCAGCTCTTCGTGCACAGACAAAATCGAATGCCGGCGGCTCGTATCAACGCCAATGAGTTTCAAAAACCTGCGCACGAAGACTTCGACACCGATGACGACCGGCCCGAAAACGGCGACGAAAAACGATATCACGCGAGCGACCAGAAGCGATGTGCGGTCAGGGTAATTGAGCGCCACGGTTTTCGGCATCACTTCGGCGAAAACAAGTAGAATCACGGTCATGAGACCGGTCGCATAGAGCGCCCCGCGATCCCCGGCGACAGCGACGAGAATGCTGGTCGTGAATGCCGATGCGCCGATATTGACGAGCGTGTTGCCAAGCAGCGTCGTGCCGATCAACCGTTCCCGGCGCGCAAGCAGCCGGTTGACCAGAGCCGCGCGCCGATCGCCATTTTTCTCCAAGCCATGCATGCGGGCGCGGGAGGCGGCGGTGAGTGCCGTCTCCGAAGCCGCGAAAAACGCTGCGAGAGCTACGCATAAGAGGATGGTTGCGACCGCGAGCCAAACATCAACCGGTGAAATCTCGGCACCCGCGCCGTGCATGATATTAACGTCCCATACTCAGTTCATCTTGAAGAAAGCCGAGGATCTCGCTGGCTTCGACCGTTTTATCTATGAAGCAATCACCGATTGCGCGCGCAAGGATAAAGGTGAGCGCGCCATGCTTGACCTTTTTGTCCTGATACATGGCCTCAACGATCTCTTCGGCACCCGCGTTGAAGCCCGGTATGCTGCCCAAGCGCACCGGCAGGCCAACGTATTGCAGATGCGCTTCGACTCGCGCTTTGTCTTCTTTGCCGCAAAGCCCGCGGCGCACGGAGAAACGAAAGGCGCTCGCCATGCCGATCGCGACGGCTTCGCCATGCACAAGCCTTGCCCCATCATAGCGTGTGATGCGCTCGAACGCATGGCCAAAAGTATGGCCAAGGTTGAGGAGCGCGCGTTCGCCCTCCTCATATTCGTCCCGCGCGACAATCGCCGCCTTCGCCCTGCAGCTCGTCGCAATCGCATGAACGCGCTCGCCGCCGCCCGCGAAAACCCCGCGCCAATGCGCTTCCAGCCAAGCAAAAAATCCGGCGTCGCCGAGGAGGCCATATTTGACGATTTCGGCATAGCCGGCGCGNNAGCGGCAATGTGTCGAGCGTATTGGTATCGGCAAGAACGAGCGACGGCTGATGGAAGGCGCCGATCAAATTCTTGCCATGCGGAGAGTTGATCCCCGTTTTGCCGCCAACCGATGAATCGACTTCGGCCAAAAGCGTTGTCGGCACCTGAATGAAACGCATTCCGCGCCGGAGCGTCGCCGCAGCGAACCCCGCAAGATCGCCGACGACGCCGCCGCCAAGGGCGGCAATGATGTCGCCGCGTTCGAGTTTCGCGCCGATCAGCTCGTTACAAACGCGGGCATATTCGGTGAAGGATTTCGACCCCTCGCCCGGCGCCACAACCACTTTCGTATGGCGGACAAAGGCTTCGTCGAGCGCCTGTTCGAGCGCTGCCAAATGTAAGCTGGCAACATTCTCATCGGTGACGATCGCGCAGGCGGCCCGAGGGGCGAGCCGGCGAATATGGTGGCCCGCTTCCGCGATCAGGCCTGCGCCAATCAAGATCGCATAGCTCCGCGCCCCAAGCTTCACATCGACGCGCGCTTGGCTCGAATAGGGCTGCGGGCCGGTTGCCGATTGCCCATTTGAAACCGCACTTCTTGTTGGGGCCGCAAGCTCTGGCGGGTCGGACGAAAACCGTAAAAAAAACTCAAGGCCGTCGATCGCTTCCTCGACCGCGAGCTCCTGCGGCCCATCCCGCGAAATAACGGTGATGTCGGCCCTCGCATAGACCGGATAGCGCTGGTCTAGAAGGTGCCGGAGCGTTCGCTCGGGATCGCCGCTTTGCAAGAGCGGACGGTGAGAGCGCTTGCGCACGCGGCGCCAGAGAACGTCCAGATCGGCTTTCAGCCAAATCGATATTCCGGACGCGGCGATCCGTGCCCTTGTTTCCTCGTTCATGAAGGCGCCGCCGCCGGTTGCAAGCACGCGCGGACCCTCGTTCAAGAGACGGGCCATGACGCGGCGTTCCCCGTCGCGGAAATAAGTCTCACCATGCTGCGCGAAAATTTCCGTGATCGACATGCCTGCCGCGGCTTCGATCTCGGCATCGGCATCAACGAAATCAAGGCCAAGCTGCTGAGCGAGCCGCCGGCCAGTGGAAGTCTTACCCGACCCCATGAGGCCGATGAGGACAATCGAGCGCCGCCCAAGCGCTTGCACGAGCTGGGCCGCACGCCGGTCAGGCGCTTGCTCAGTCTCTCCCTCGGCCCCAGATGCAATGCCGCTGCTCATTTTGAGAGTGTAGCACGCGGAGGTGCAAGATTTAAACCGGACTTTGGGGCTTTTGCCTTCGGATCTGCGCCGTCTTGAACTGTTCGGAATATTCGCAAAGACGTGGCAAATTCACAGCAAATATCTGTTTATAAAAGCATTTTTCAATATCATGGGCGCGTTCCAGGGCAAAAGCGACACCGGATAAGGCCCCGGCGCGGCACCCGGCACGTCCGAGGCTTTGTGGCGCGCAGACAGCAAGCCCCGCCGCCAGTATCGGACTCCGCACCGGCAAACACAGCACCCCGGCGCCCTTACAGCAAGCTCTTCCGCCAGCCAGGACCGACGCGCGCGGTTCCGCCATGGAGCTTCGGTGGAACCGCTTCCGCGAGAGATGCAATAAGCGCTATGCGTATAGAAATTCCTGAATAAATTTGCGCTTAACCATGTCTTGTGATCTCTATATCGCCATCATACTAAATCTTAACAGCGTTATGTGCCTATGAGACCAAAATTCTGCAGGATCAAATTTATCCGTGGACGCGTTTATTATTATCGAAGACTGAAGGCTAATTGCCAAAAAAAAGCGCAATGGTAACCTTGACTTGCAGTTTTGTTAAAATTTCCTTACGATAACTGGCCTGTCAATTCGTGTTAAAATTGTAACAGTTCCCGAAATATGACTCTCTCCGCCCGCAAAAATGCTCCGCTTTCCTAGCGTCGATTGATGTTTTGGGCTACCAGTCAAAGATAGATTTTGCAGGGGATCTTCATGTCGGGCTCGCGAATTGGGTTGATTAGCTTGGCCGCCCTCGCAATGTTGGGATCGGGGGGCTGTTCCTACTTTCCGGTAAATGGACCATCATCCGCGGACGTCGAAGCCGGAAAATCCGAGACCGTCCCTTATCAGTTGGTCAAGCTAACACCCGAAACCATCGACATTCTCGCGGCCCATGAGCCGAAAGGCCTTGCAGGCGCCTTCACAGATCAGCGTCCCCCGTCGAAAATCGTCTTCGGTATCGGCGATGTTGTATCCATCACCGTTTTCGAAGCGGCGGCCGGCGGCTTGTTCATCCCCCTCGAAGCGGGCGTCCGTCCCGGCAATTACGTGACGCTTCCGGACCAGATTGTCGACAACAACGGCTATATCTCTTTTCCCTATGCCGGATTGATCAAAGCCGCCGGCCGCGACAATGTCCAAGTCCAAAACGATATCGTCGACAAGATCAAAAACCGGGCGATCGAACCCCAACTCCTCGTGACTTTATCGCAACAGCGGACTTCGCTAATCAGTGTGGTCGGTGCGGTTAATACGCCGCTTCGCTTCGCGGTCCCGATGACGGGAGCACAAGACCGGGTCCTCGACGCCATCACGCGCGCGGGCGGCATCTCCGGACCCGGCTACGCGAGCTGGGTCATGCTCGAGCGGGGCGGCCGCCGCGCCACTGTTCCTTTTGAAAATCTCGTGATGAACGCGGAAAATAACATCTATATTTTGCCCGGCGACCGGATCTATGTCTATCAGGAACAGCAGAAATTCATTGCCTTTGGGGCCACGGGCGGCAACACCGCGGGCGTTGCCCAAAACGAAATCCCTTTCGACGCTTGGCGGCTTAATCTCGCCGAAGCCGTGGCGAAGGCCGGCGGCTTGGGTGACTTGCAGGCCGATCCGGGCGCAGTGTTCCTTTACCGGCAGGAGCCGCGCGACGTCGCGCAGCTGCTCGGTGCCGACATGATGCGGTTCGGCGGGCCTCTCGTTCCAGTCATTTTCCAGATCGACTTCCGTGACCCAGGTGGTTATTTCCTGGCCACGAGGCTGCAGATGCGCAATGACGATATCATCTTCGTGGCAAATGCTCACTCTTACGAGGGCAGCAAAATCCTGACCTACGTCAGCCTCATGATGTCGGCGATAAGCAATACAAGTACCGCCGTAGTGGCTATCCCAACCGCGAACGCTGCTGTTCATTACCATACATTGCCAGGGGCGGTTGTTACAGCAACACCTTGATCGCGCTGTCGCCGGGCCACCACCGGTGCCAAACTGGCTCCCGGCATAGTGCGCGACGCGCCGACGACGCCCTTCATGGCACAGCTGCATCTCGTCATTGCCGGAGACGGCCCGGAAAGCTGCGAAGTTCATCTCGCGTAATTCTGCTCTCTCGTCGAGGGAGCAGGCAACCAAGGCGCCGGATTTGGTGCCGAGGCCTCGTAAGCCGCCGCGAGACCAGCCACCGCCTATTCCATGCCTCGCGCGCGCAAATCTTCAGCCTCCGCCCAGCCCTGCGGGCCGGCGCGCGGCAATGCGTCGCGCGCTAAAGCGCCACTTTCCATCCCAGTCTCATTCGGTGTTGTGTGGCGCACAAACTGCATCGCAGCAAATCATTGCTCGTGGATACATGCTCACGACATCATGCCGGGACAAGGGGCCAGCTTTAGCCTCTCGCGTGGCGGTATTGATTCATGAGAGACGGAGGCCCGACTTGGATACTTTCGAACTGAACAAAATCGCCGGAGCGTTCCTCGGAACGCTTCTCTTTGCGATGTGGCTGAATGTGATCTCCAGCGCGATTTTCACGCCTGCCAAACTCGTCAAGCCGGGCTACCCGCTTCCCGCGGCGCAAGAAACGGCATCCGCCGGAAATGGCGCACCCGCGCCGGCCATCGCGCCGATAGAAGACCGTTTGGCCAAAGCGGATGTGAAAAAAGGCGAGTTGGACACAAAGCCCTGCCAAGCCTGCCATAATTTCGATAAAGGAGGCGTCACCAAGATCGGTCCGCCACTTTACGATGTTGTCGACCGGCCCAAAGCCACCGTCAATGGTTTCAGCTATTCCGACGCGATCAAGTCCAAGGGCGGCAAATGGACCTACGCCGACCTCGATCAATTCCTCGCGGATCCCAAGGGTTACGCGCCAGGCACGAAAATGACCTTTGCCGGGGAAGCCGACCCTATCAAACGGGCGGACATCATCGACTATCTGCATATATTGTCAGACAGTCCCGAGCCGCTTCCGGCAAGCGGCACAGCCGGATCAGAGCATGGGACCAGCACGGAGCCAACTCTTCCACACCCGATGGAGCACGCCGTGTCAGACATTCCCGAGCCGCTTCCAGCGAGCCGCTCAGCCGCATTGCCAGGTGGCGCCAGCACAGAGCCTGCTCTTCCACAACCAAAGGAGCGCGCCGTTTCAGTTCGTGCCGAGCCGCTTCCAGCGAACGGCTCAGCCGGGGCAAGCCCGCCGCGCAAGCACAGAGCCCATTCTTCCACAAAGAAAGCAGACAACCGCCGAAACTAGAGCTGCTCATCGGCCAAGCTCGATTCTCGCATGCCAAAATGCACTTGTCAGGCGCGTTTTACAAAAGCCGGGTTCCTACCCGGCTTTTTCTTGCCTATTATGGGAGCCAAGCAACCTAGAGCTCATCTTGAGATAGGTGCAGACTCTTCGGATAAGATCATGCGAGGAAACACGAAGAACAAGAAGATTAAGGCCAAGAGCGCTTACGCGAAGCAATCCTGGGCTGGCCGCCTCATGCGGCCCAGCACATCGGGCTTGAAGGACAAATCTTGATAGCAAAATCCTTTCCGCGAATTTCCCATGCACTCAGCCGCCGCGCGGTGCTGCGTTTTGGCGCTGCTGGACTGGTCTTGCCACGGTTTCTCATGGCTGCCGCGCAGGCGGCTTCGCAAGAGACCGAGACCCACGGCCTCTCGATCTTCGGCGACCTCGCCATGCCCGAAGGGTTCAGCCATTTTCCTTATGTGAACCCCGATGCGCCAAAGGGCGGCGAAATCTCCCTTCAGGTCAGCGCGACCGCCGGCAATCAGAATTTCACCACCTTCAACACGCTGAATATCTATATTCTGAAGGGCGATGGCGCCGCGGGTATGGGCGCTATCTTCGATTCACTCATGGCCGGGAGCGGCGACGAGCCGGATTCAATGTATGGCCTACTCGCGCGCGCGGTGCGGGTTTCGGCGGACAAGACGGTCTACCGCTTTCTTCTTCGCAAGGAGGCAAGGTTCCACGATGGATCGCGCTTGACCGCGCGCGATGTCGCATTTTCCTTGAATCTTCTGAAAACCAAGGGGCATCCGTCGATTCGCCAAACACTTCGCGATCTCGACGCCGCCGAGGCCGAGGCCGAAGACATCGTCATGGTGCGCCTGAAGCCGCAGCATAGCCGGGAAGCGATATTGATCATCGCCGGACAACCCGTCTTTTCCGCCGCCTATTACACAAGTCACCCGTTCGACGAGACTTCGCTGCAGCCGCCACTTGGATCAAGCGCCTATAAGGTCGGCGCCTTCGATACCGGACATTTCATTTCTTTCGACCGCGTTCCGGATTATTGGGGCAAGGATCTTGCCGTCAATGTTGGTCAGGCGAATTTCGATCGCATCAGGTTTGAATATTTCGGCGACCGGAAGGTCGCTTTCGAGGCTTTCAAGTCAGGCGTCTTCACCTTTCGTGAGGAGTTCACCTCGTCCGTGTGGGCAACCGGCTATGATTTCGCCGCCGTCAAGGATGGAAGGATCATACGTGCGACACTGCCCGATGAATCGCCAATGGGGACACAGGGCTGGTTCCTGAACGTGCGGCGAGATAAGTTTAAAAATCCAAAAATCCGGCAGGCGATCGGTCTTGCCTTCGATTTCGAATGGACCGACGCCAATATCATGTATGGCGTCTATGCGCGCACCACGTCGTTCTTCCAGAACTCTCCGATGGCGGCGCAAGGCAGCCCCGCGCCCGAGGAGCTTGCCTTGCTCGAACCCTTTCGCAGCGAGCTCGATCCAAGTGTTTTCGGCGAGGTCTACGTCCCGCCAGTGTCGGATGGTTCGGGCCAGGATCGCGAGCTTTTGCGCCGGGCGTCACAGCTCTTCTCGGAGGCGGGATGCAAACGCGCGGGCACGCTCTTGACGCTTCCCGATGGCAAGCCGTTCGAAATCGAATTTCTGGATTTTGATAATGCCCTGGAGCCGCATACCGCGCCATTCATCAAGAACCTGAAGCTTCTCGGCATCGAAGCGCGCTACCGCGTTGTCGATGCGGCGCAATATAAGCGGCGCCTCGACGATTTCGACTATGACGTCGTGACCTCGCGCTTCGGCCTCGGCCTGACGCCGGGCGAGGGCATGCGGTCGACATTCGGATCGGAAGCGGCAAGCCTGCCCGGCTCGCGCAACGTCTCGGGGATCGCCAACAAGGTAGTTGACGCCTTGATCGAAAAAGCCTTGGTCGCCGAAACGCGCGAGCAATTGACCTTTATCTGCCGTGCGATCGATCGCATCCTGCGCTCCGGGCACTATTGGGTTCCCATGTGGAACAAGCCCAATCATCTCGTCGCCTATTGGGATCTGTTCAACCGTCCCGAGCGCAGCCCTAGATACGAGATCGGCGTCGTCTCGACGTGGTGGTACGACGAGGAAAAGGCCAAGCGCATCCATTCCGCCGGCCGCTGAAAGCATCCGATGTTTGCCTATATCGCGCGCCGTCTCTTGTTCATGATTCCGACCCTTCTCGGAATTTTGCTGATCAACTTCGCCATTGTGCAATTTGCGCCGGGCGGTCCGGTCGAGCGTATTCTCGCGCAATTGCAAGGGCTAGATACCGGCGCGACCGCGCATTTTGGCGGCGGCGGCGAAACCGGCAATACCGGCGGCGGCGATATGTCGTCTAAATACCGGGGTGCCCAGGGACTCGATCCGAAATTCATCGCCGAACTTGAAAAACAATTCGGCTTCGACAAGCCGGCCTATGAGCGCTTTTTCCTGCTGGTCAAGAACTATGCCACCTTCGATTTCGGGCGATCCTATTTTCGCGACGTGCCGGTTTTGCAACTCATCAAGGAAAAACTGCCGGTTTCAATCTCGCTTGGTCTTTGGATGACGCTTTTCTCCTACGCGATCTCCATTCCTCTGGGCATCAAGAAGGCGGTCAGCGACGGTTCGCGCTTCGATGTTTGGTCCTCGGCCGTCGTTATCACGGGCTATGCGATTCCGAACTTTCTCTTCGCCATCCTGCTCATCGTGCTGTTTTGCGGCGGCTCCTTCTGGCAGATTTTTCCGCTGCGCGGCCTGACCTCGGAAAACTGGCCGCAGCTGTCTCTAGCCGGCAAGATCGCCGATTATTTCTGGCATATCACCCTTCCCGTGGTGTCGATGACCCTTGGCGCCTTCGCGACTTCGACGTTCCTGACCAAGAATTCGTTCCTTGACGAGATCGCCAAGCAATATGTGCAAACGGCGCGGATGAAAGGCTTGAGCGAGCAGCGCGTGCTCTACGGCCATGTCTTTCGCAATGCCATGATGATCGTCGTCTCCGGCTTTCCCGGCGCCTTCATCGCGGCGTTTTTCGGCGCCTCGCTCCTGATCGAAACGATCTTCTCGCTCGACGGGCTTGGTCTTCTGTCGTTCGAATCGATCGTCAACCGGGACTATCCGGTCGTTTTCGCCGATCTCTATATTTTCGCTTTGCTCGGTCTTGTCGTGAATCTTCTTTCCGACTTGACCTATATGTGGATCGATCCGCGCATCGATTTCGAAACGAGGGAGGTTTAGGCTGTGCGGGCCTCCTCATCGGAGAGCGGCGGCGTCGCAAAGCCTCGTGCACTGGTTAGCCCAGTTCCGCAACCATTTCGTTTAAGCCCGATCAACCAGCGCCGTCTTGCGAATTTCAAAGCCAACAAACGCGGCTATTGGTCATTTTGGATTTTTCTTTTCTTTTTTGTCCTGTCGCTTTTCTCGGAATTCATCGCCAACGATAAGCCGCTGCTCGTCGTCTACAAGGGCGAGATTTTGCTACCGATTCTGCACGATTATCCGGAGGAGAAGTTCGGCGGCTTTCTCGCGCAAACCGATTATCGCGACAGAGTGATCGCCAAGGAGATAGAGGAGCATGGCTTCATGCTATGGCCGCCGGTCCGCTATTCCTACCGGACCATCAACCGTCAATTGCCCGTCCCCGCGCCCTCGCCGCCGACCTGGATGCTAAGCGAAGCGCAATGCGCCGCCGCCGTGCTGCGCATTTATAAAAAGCCCGATGGCAATTGCCGGGATCTTGAGTGGAACTGGCTCGGGACCGACGATCAAGGCCGCGATGTCCTTGCCCGGCTGCTCTATGGCTTTCGCCTTTCGATCCTGTTCGGGCTGACGCTCGCGGCAATTTCCTCGGTCATAGGGGTCGCCGCCGGCGCGGTGCAAGGCTACTTTGGGGGCTGGACGGATCTGATTTCTCAGCGGCTCATCGAAATATGGTCGTCGCTCCCGGAGCTTTACCTTTTGATCATCATTGCCTCGATCATCGTGCCAAGTTTCTTCGTGCTGCTCGGCATTCTTTTGCTGTTTTCCTGGGTTCGGCTTGTGCATGTGGTGCGCGCCGAATGCCTTCGCGCCAGGAATTTCGAATATGTCAACGCCGCCCGCGCGCTCGGGCTCTCCAATAGAGCGATCATCTTCAAGCATGTTTTGCCGAATGCGACGGTCGCGACGCTGACGTTTATCCCCTTCGTCCTCAACAGCTCGATCACGACGCTGACGGCGCTCGATTTTTTGGGCTTTGGCTTGCCGCCGGGATCACCTTCGCTCGGCGAACTTTTGTTGCAGGGAAAGTCGAATTTGGCGGCGCCTTGGCTAGGCCTCACGGGCTTTCTGGTGATCGCAATCATGCTGTCGCTGCTGGTCTTCATTGGCGAGGCCGTGCGCGACGCGTTCGATCCGAGGAAGACGCTTGCTTAGAGCATGATCCCAAGAAGTTGCAGACTTTTTGGATAAACTCATGCGATAAAACAAACCGACGGGAAAGTTCTCCGCAGTATATTTTAGCTATTACCATATTTCGTAAAATAATATTGATCTACCGATTTCCAAACGGAAAACGATATTCTTGCCGTGCCCTTCGCGGCGTGACGAACCCCACGACTTTGCATGCTCTACCTTTTGGTGTGGACAAACCACGACGAAGCACCTAGCAGCGTAGTTTGTCTCAAATCAATCGTGAGTGTTGCTCTTATATCATGCGGCCCGCAAATCGCGCTGACGCAAGCTTTTGCAGCTTGCGTCTGATGGCGAATATGTGACTTCTTCTTTCATCACATGTTGCTTTAACAGGGGGCCAACATGGTCACAAGACGCATTGCCGGATCAGCGCTGGCCGCGATTTCGATGATTTTCGTCGGCCTCAATCCCCACGTGGCCGGCGCCGCCGATCTCCCTATCGCTGAGGCGCCGGTCTTCACGGCGGTAGGCGTGAACTGGGATGGCTTCTACGCCGGCATTCACGGCGGCTTCGCCGTCGGTTCGTCGACATGGAGTAGCCCTACCGGCTATTTCGTCAGCGATCGGGACGAGGACGCGCTGCCGGATGTGCAAGGCAAAGGCCCGCAGGACGGCCTCCTCGGCGGCCTGCAGGTCGGCTACAATCGTCAATTCGGAGCCTTTGTCCTTGGCTTCGAAGCCGACGCTTCCTTCGGTCCGTTAGATGGATATACGGTCTGCGGCGCGGTTGTCGGGCTCGGCGGTTCCGGCGATCCCTGTCACGTCACCACCGGCCCGCTCGCGAGCGCCGCAGGGCGTTTCGGCTATGCGCTTGGGCGGACGCTGGTCTTTGTGAAAGGCGGCGTGGCCTTCGCCTCCGACCAATATGATGTCATCAATCCGAGTTCCTTTCCCTTCAACCCGGCGCAGGGAAGCGCCGGCCTCTTTGGCTGGACGATTGGCGCCGGCCTCGAATATGCGCTTGGCGGCAATTGGTCGGCGAAAGGGGAATATGACTATTATGATTTTGGGACGCGGACGATCGGCTTCACAGTTCCAGGCTATCCGAGCTTCAACAGCTTTTCGATCCGCCGCGATCAGCATCTCGCCAAATTCGGCCTGAACTATCGCTTCGCCGACACCGGCGGCAGCGATGTTTCGGCCCCCGCTCCCGTGATCATCAGCGACGTCACCGGCGAGTTCGGCGGCCGCGTCGGCTTCTCGAACGGGCGCTACCGGGAAAATCTGTTCGACTCAACTAATACGCAACAGCTCAACTCACGCTTGACCTGGGCCAATCAGACGGGCGTTTCGCTAGAGAGCTTCGCCCGCGCCGACCATGTCTCGGGCATCTTCGCCAAGGGTTATTTCGGCGGTATCGATCTATTGGGCAGCCACATGAATGATGAGGATTTTCCGCCTGCCGAAGACCCGTATTCCAACACGATCGGCGCGACCTCTCGCGGCCGGGACCTCTATGCGAGCGCGGACATCGGCTATTCTTTTCTGCGCGCAAGCACCTGGAGGCTCGGAGGATTCCTTGGCTATCATTATTATAGTCAACGCATGAACGCTTTTGGTTGCACACAGATTGGCGGCGGCTCTGTCTGCGAACCTGCGGACTTAATCCCTGGGAATGCGCTCGTGCTGGGCCAGACTGAATATTGGCAGGCCGCGCGAGTCGGTATTGGCGGCGACGTGCTGCTTACGGATCGCTTGAAATTGGCTGCCGAGGCCGTCTGGCTACCCTATATGTCTTACCGCGGCACGGACAACCACTGGCTGCGCTCGGACATCAATCCGCAGCTTGACACGGGCCATGGCGTCAATGGTTTCCAGACCGAATCGGTTCTCTCTTACGCGCTGAACGAGCGGATCGACGTCGGCGTCGGCGCGAGATACTGGCTGTTTCAAGCGCAGCATGGCTCGACTCAATTCCCAGACGTGGAAAACCGATCGCCAATGAACTTCATATCCTCGCGCTATGGCGCCTTTGTGCAGGCGTCCTATAAGTTTGGCGATGCAGCGGCACCTGTCGTCGCCAAATATTGAAGCCCGAGCCAGAGCTCCGGGCACCGTCAAGTTGACTGAGTCTCATCTTGACCGGCTGTGCCTCATCTCCCGCCGGGCAGCGTGCAGCCGATTCTGCCGAAACGATACCCAAGCAATCCTGAGGATCAGAAATGCAAGACATAGATCTCGGAATTGTCACATCCCCCTACCATGGGTGGGCGACCGTGCGGAAACGGTGGGAAGAGGACCTCGCTGACTACGCGGGGAGCTTCCACAACATTGAGGACCATGCTCCTTGGGTGACACGTCTAACAACGCATTACGGCGGCGGAAGCATTGGCAGGGCTCTCGCAGGCCGCGCCGCCTCGCACGCGGCGATAGGCGCCGGCGCCAAGGTGGTGCTTCTCACGGCATTGGCGAATGCGCCTTTGGTGCCGCTGCCCAGGGGCGTGACCTATCTTGTTTACGGTGATTGCACGAACGCTCAGATTGCAAACCTTTACTGGGGGACGGAGCTTCGTTTTCCGGGCTCCTGGGTCAGCACGTGCATTCGCCGGCTGGTCAATCACGGATGCTATTTCCTCTGTATGTCGGAATGGTATCGGGATGCCCTTCGCGAAGAGTGGGGAATAAGCGAGGACCGGCTAGTGCTCTTGCCATTCTATGTCGATACGGACAAATGGAAGCCGCTGGACCCCAAGCCAGTGAAAGCCCGTAGCCAAGTTGTATTTATCGGCGGCGAACTCCACCGTAAGGGCGGCCACATTGTTTATGAGCTGGCGCAGCTTGAAAAGTTTAAGAATGTTGATTTCCACGTCGTCTCGCCTAACGCAAAGGAAGGGCCAGAAAATCTGCGCGTGCATCGATTCCTTCGCCCAGACTCTGACGAGCTCATTCGGCTCACGGCGGAATGCGACATTTTCGTCCTCCCAACGCGTGCCGATGCGTCCCCGAACGCCCCATTGGAGGCCGCCGCGTGCGGCATCCCAGCAATTATCACGCGGCGTGGTGGCATTGCCGAGATCGTAATCGATGGCTTGACCGGATCGGTCCTGCGCGAGCCGACGCTTGACTCCTTCGCCGAGGAATTATCAATTTATCTTTCCAACCCCGAGCTCGTGGCGCAACGCGGCCGGAACGCGCGCCAGCATGTCGAGCGCAATTATTCAAAGACCCGGCACTTTGCGATTCTGCGCAACGTGATCAATCGTGCAGCGGCGGAGGTTAATGGGTACGTTTTGCCTCGATTGCGGACTCTGCCGGAGCGTAATTCGACGGGTGACGTGGGTGGGAGGAGAGTGTAAGCAAGCAGGTCCCGGTTTCTGGTTCAGACACTTCATGGATGCCAGCCAAATGAGCGATGACTCGGAAGGAGAAGCTTAGTCTGAAGCTGGGTGGTCATGACTGTGACAACGCTTTCCAAAACCGGCCAAGGTCGTCATTTATGAAAGCCAACCGGTTCTGTCTCACTGTTAACTGCTATAGAAGGTAAAATTGGCGCGAATCTCACGATTTAATATGAGCCGGCACGATTTGCGCTGGGTGACAAAACATAAATTGCCTGACGCGATACTTATCGGCATGGCCAATCTGGCGGGATGCACAGTTTTCATGTCGAGCGGCGGCGATGCCAAACGCCTGCCAACGCCGATGACCCCTTTTGCAGCCTGATCAGCAGGCGTTCAACGAGTGAATGATGCTTTCCGCGCCTGATGCCCCTCTCCTCGACGTCCGCAATCTCAACGTCCGCTTCCGGCAGGGCGGCAACGAGACCATCGCCGTCGACGGCGTTTCCTTTACCTTGAAACGCGGAACCACATTAGCGCTCGTCGGCGAATCGGGCTCCGGCAAATCGGTCACCGCTCTCTCGATCGTGCGTCTGCTTAGCCGCGCCGCCGAGGTACAAGGCCAAGTGCTCTTCAAGGGAGAGGATCTTCTGGCCTACCGCGAGGCGCGGCTGCGCGAGATCAGAGGCGCCCAAATCACCATGGTCTTTCAGGAGCCGATGACCTCGCTCAATCCCTTGCATACGATCGCGCGGCAAATCGGTGAAATCCTGGAGCTGCATGGCGCAAGGGGAGCCCAAAAGATCAAGGACCGCATTATCGAGCTTTTGCAGGAAGTCGGCATTCCGGATCCGGCAGCGCGTCTCGGCGCCTTCCCGCATCAGCTCTCCGGCGGCCAGCGCCAGCGCGTGATGATCGCCATGGCGCTCGCCAACAGGCCCGATCTTTTTATCGCCGACGAGCCGACAACCGCCCTGGACGTCACCGTTCAAGCGCAAATCCTCGAGCTCTTGAAGGAGCTCCAGGCGCGCCATAATATGGCGATGCTCTTCATTACGCATGACCTCGGCATCGTCCGCAAAATTGCCGACGATGTGGCGGTGATGCAGAAAGGCAAAATCGTCGAAACCAACACGATGGCGGAGATTTTCGCAGACCCGCGGCATCCCTACACGCGGGCGCTCATCGCCGCCGAACCGAAGGGCACGCCGCCCGCCATCGATATGGCCGGCAAAACCATCATCGAGGCAAGTGACATCCGCGTCTGGTTTCCGATCAAGCGCGGGTTCTTCCGTAGAACCGTCGGCTTCGTCAAGGCGGTGGATAGCGTCTCGATCTCCGTGCGCGAAGGCGAGACAGTCGGCGTTGTCGGCGAATCCGGTTCCGGCAAAACGACGCTCGGCCTCGCCATCCTGCGGCTCATTCGTTGCGAGGGTGCGATCGTCTTTCTCGGCCGCTCGATCGAGAGGCTCAATTTCACGCAAATGCGGCCGTTGCGGCGCGACATGCAGATCGTCTTTCAGGATCCGTACGGGTCCCTGTCGCCAAGGCTGCCCGTCGCCGATATCGTCGCCGAAGGTCTCGGCGTGCAATATAAAACCATGTCCACCGCCCGCAAACGCGAGATCGTCGCGCAGGCGCTTACCGATACCGGCCTCGATCCGGAAGCGATGGATCGCTATCCGCATGAATTTTCCGGCGGGCAAAGGCAACGCATCGCGATCGCGCGGGCGATTGTCCTTGAACCCAAATTAATCGTCCTCGACGAGCCGACCT
>PLUZ01000555.1 GCA_003162995.1 Methylocapsa sp.
AGATCGGCCATACGTTGCGCGCGAAAGTTTGATGGGCTGGATTCGACCGCGATTAGCAAAGGCAATGTGAAATGGAGATTCTAGATATCTGCGCGGCATTGTTTGCGTTGATCGCGGCGGTTTTCTGGTTTCTCTCAGCCTACGGACGGCTTCCACCTATGCTCGCTTACTGGGATTCGACGCCAGCCAATGACCCGTTCTATCAGGCTGTGAAATTTACTGCCGTGATGAACAAGTGGGCTGCGGTTTTTTCCGGCGCGTCCGCCCTTTGCGTGGGTTTGGGACTGTTCGTTCGGGGATAAATGCAAGCAAACATTTGAGTGGACTTCGTATTGGGGAGACAGCAAAGTGCCGATGATCCGCGAAGCCATCGTCACGACCATCGATCGAGCGGGCCTTGCCCATCTCGCGCCCCTCGGCCTCATCGAGGACGGGGACGGTTGGATCATCGCGCCGTTTCTTCCCTCGGTGACGCGCGACAATCTCGTGGCAACCTCGGTTGCCGTCGCCAATTATACCGACGACGCCCGCATTTTCGCGGGGCTCGTCACCGGCCGCCGTGACTGGCCCCTTGTGCCCGCGGCGAAGAGTCCCGTGCCGCGTCTTGCGGAGGCGCTTGCGCACGCCGAACTCAGCGTCGCGCATGTTGAAGAGCATGCCGAGCGCCCAAGGTTCCATTGCAAGATTGTGCATAAAGAGCAACATGCGCCATTCGAAGGCTTCAACCGGGCCGCCAACGCCGTTCTCGAATGCGCCATCCTCCTGACCCGGCTGCAGCTCCTGCCGCGCGACAAAATCGAGCGGGAGATCGCTTATCTCGCCATCGCGATTGAAAAGACAGCAGGCCCGCGGGAGCGCGAGGCTTGGTCCTGGCTCATGCAAAAGCGCGAAGCATTTTATGCTCGCAATTGAGTACCAGCGAGGAGTGCGACAGCCGCGGCCGGCGCGCAATCGCAGGCCTTGCTGCGTGCTTCCGGGACAGCATCAATCATACAGTCGAAATCGATGAAGGGACGGCCCATTCGTCCCGCCAGCTCGCGGATGACGCCGCGCCCGATGCCCGCGCCGGCAACTGGCGCGCTTGCTCCGATGAGACCGCGCGATAAAACGAGGGCTGCCGCGTCCATGATCTCGCGCATTTGCGCTTCGGCGAAAAATCGCGCCAGCCGTTCCCAGGCGGCGGTGTCCGCATCGATGCTGTCGCGCCCGATCATTCGCGCAAGCCGCGCGCATGAGGCGGCCTTGGTCTTTTCGCGCCCATCGGGCGTCTCCATCAAATCGGCGCCTTCCGGCAATTGCTCGAGAATGCGATGAACATCCGCTGTGCTCGCGAACCATTCGTTCATCAAGGGCGTCCATTGGCCCGCGAATGGCACCAGCTTTGGCCCCGCCATTAAGAAACTCCGCGCAAGACCGCTATAGACAAGCTCGCCATGGACGAGGCGCTCCGCGTCAGTATAGCCAAGATTTACCGGCCGCCCTTCCGCGATCTGGATGATATCCGTCGTCGTCGATCCCATGTCGATGAAGAGAGCTGAGCGTGCGCGCATTCCGGTCAGCGCCGCGCTGGCGTGCCAATTGGCCGAAGCGATGCCGGTTGCGTGGCCCGCGATGCCGCGCTCGTCCGTAAAGCCTGAGGGGCCCGTATAAAAAACCGCGCGTCCGGGGCCAAGCAGCCGCGCCATGATCGCAGCCAGTCCGACGACGCCTTCTTCGCGGGTTGCGAAGGCATCGCATAATTCGCCTGTCATCGTGATCGCATTCAGGGGGGCACGGCCAATCGCGGTCTCGGCTTCATAAAATGCGCGGTCGAGTTCCGCGATCCCGAGCCAGAGCGGGCACGCGATCTGTACCGCCTTTACGATAACCCCATTTTCCGCCCGCGCGGCCTTAAGATGCGCACCCCCAACATCCCATCCAATGATATGTTGCATGCCATTATTATTAGAAAATCCGGATGAGCTTTGGGTAAAATGAGGCATGCTTAAGCGTCCGATCGAAGTCATTCCGGTCATCGATTTGAAAGACGGCGCAGTCGTGCGCGCCCAACACGGCTTGCGCCATTCCTATGCGCCAATCGTGACGCCGCTCGCGAAAACGAGCGCGCCGCTTGACATTGCAGCAGGGTTTTTGACGATTCATCCCTTTCGCACATTCTATATCGCCGATCTCGACCGCATCGAATCGCGCGGCAGCCATGAGTCAACTCTCTCCGCGCTCAGCGTGGCTTTTAAAGACGTCGTTTTTTGGGTCGATGCCGGAGTGCGCGATGCCGCAGAAGCACGCTCTTGGCTCGCTCGCCACGCAGATGCGCATCTCGTCCTTGGCAGTGAATCGCTGAAAAGTCACACGGTGCTCGCGGAACTCGCGCCCATGGACCGCGTGATTCTATCGCTCGATTTTCGCGGCGGCAGCTTTGTGGGACCCAAGGAAATATATGATACACCGCATCTGTGGCCCAAGCGAGTCATCGTCATGCTACTTGCGCGCGTCGGCAGCAATGCCGGACCCGACATGGATCGCCTTACGGAGGTCAAGCGCCGCGCGCCTAGTGCCATGCTCTATGCCGCTGGTGGACTTCGCGGCGGCTTTGATCTCATGCGGCTCAATCAAGAAGGCATGAGCGGCGTGCTCGTTGCCTCGGCGCTGCATGACGGCCGTCTGACCGGCGCCGATCTCAAGAGTTTGATGTGACGCATGATCTTGTCCGAAAAGTCTGCAACTTTCCGGGATCATGCTCTGGCCGCGCCCGGAGACGCGAAACAAGCAAAATAAAAGGGGCCCAGGGCCCCTTTATGTTTTTTCCTTTACCGAGTTGCTCAATTCGGCGCGAAAGGATGTTTCGCGATATTACGCTGGGCGACGACATAGGCGGGTGTCGGCTCGCCGCTGACCGCGCGCGCGATCGACTCTTTCGTGGCCTGATAGTTGAAGTCCTGAATCTTCTGATTGTCCTTGGCGTCCCAATGGATGAACACACCGACGCAAATGAACAGATTGTCGGCTTCGCCAACCGGGATCACGCCAGCCGCGACACTATCGGCGACAGCTTTCGCGACGCCGTGCTGGGCCGGCCCGAACATCTGCACGGCCTGGGTCGCATTCTTGATCGTCACCTTGTTGAACAGAATGGTCGCGGGCTTGACGAGCAGGTTGGGAGCCACCACCGCGAGCAGCGTGGTGAAACCATCCTTATTGTTGGTAAGGGCAGTCGCGAACGCCGTTTCGGCCGCGCTGCCGCGCGGTCCAATGATGAGATCGATATGAGCAACTTCGTTGCCGTCCCCGACGAGCGATTCGCCGACACAGAGCTTGTTTATCTTGGCCATGCTTAAAATCCCCATTGCTAATTTCCTCCCTGGAGAAACCTGCTCCGATTTGTCGTCGGAAGAGTTCGACACATGCCCGACGAACAACCTTGTTGTCAACGCCGGAGATTTGGCCGGGCGGGATGGCGGCGGAGATTTCCGCCGCGGGCGCACTCAACCATCATTGCGCCGGTTGATCAAGATCCGAGTTAGCCGGTCCGCGAAAACACTCGCGACGGTGAGATCCGCACTTGTTCCGGGATTTAATCCAGAGGATTTCAGTTTCCGGTCGAAAGTCAGAAGATCTTGAAGCGCTTCCTCGAAATTGGCGGCGTTCGTGAAGCGTTCTAGCATATCCCGTGCCCCGGCTTGCACCCGCGCAGCCGCATCAAACCCATGTTTGCGCACGATATGGCTATCAGGAAAGCCCGCGAGAAACGCGAGATAAACGCCGATTACCGGCCATGGGGCGGGCCAGCGCTTGCCCCGCGCCTCAGCCAAAGCGCCCCCGCCTGTTTCAAATACATCCACAAAATCATACGTATATTGATACGCGATCCGGTCCCGGCCCGCCGCTTCCCGCATCGCCTCCAAAAGCGTGACATCGGCATTACCACGGACATCGTGGCGGGCCGCCGTGCCTAATCCTGCCGGTGAGGCGTGAAGAATGGCGCGGAACGCAAAGTCCGCATCCGCAAGGGTCAATCCGGCAAGAATCTTGCGTAGCGCCGTATGCAGATCCTCGCCGGTCTCGGCCGCGGCGGCGAGCGGCGCGCATAAAAGAATAATGCCGAGATTGGTATTCATGCCGGCCGCCGCGAAAGTCGCCTCCACGGCGGCAAGGATGCGGGCGCCGACCGGCAAAGAGGGATTGCTCAAGGCCGGAGCGGCGGCCTCGGCGCTGCGCAAGAAGTCACTCACGGTCATGCCGTGGCCATCGGCGAAGACATGGACATTGCCGGGCTTCGGCGCCTCGATCTCGTCGCGGCAGGCGGCGATGAAAGCCTCGGCGATGGCGTTCACGAGGCCGCTTTCGCCCTTGGCCATCCAATGCGTGTCAAGAGATCGGTGGCCAGCCGGTCCGCGATGGAAAAAGGCGCGACCTTCTGCAAGCCGCGCCAGCCGGGCATGCTGTTAACTTCGAGAACCTGGAGGGCATCCTCCCTATCGCGGATCATATCCACGCCAGCGAAATCCGCGCCAGTCGCCGCCGCCGCGCGCAAGGCCAGATCGATCATCATGGCGTCCGGCTCGCACCGTTCCGGGCGTCCGCCGAGTTTGACATTGGTGATCCAATGTGTCGCATGGCGCGTCATCGCGGCAACGGCCTGACCTTGTGACACCAAGACACGAATGTCGTGAAAGCCGTTGCGTTCGACCGCGATATAGCGCTGAAGATAATAAACGCCTTCGACGGCTTCGAGCGGCGGCAAATCGTCTTCGCGCCGGATCAGTTTCAGGCCAAATCCTTGCGCGCCGAACAAGGGTTTTAGAACAAGCGGGCCGCGCCCCGCCTCGCGCCGCGCAATCTGGCGCGCGGCCTGTTCGGACTGCACTGTCCAGGTCGGCGGCGTCGGAATCGCATGGCGTGCAAGCACGAAACTCGTGGCCGCCTTATCGACGCAAATTTCAACGGTTCGCGCCGAATTGAAAACCGGCACCCCGATAGCGCCAAGACTGTGCAACACGTCGAGGCGCAAGGTCACGCTCTCGAATGTGCCCGATCCGATCGCGCGCACGAAAACCGCATCCGGCAAATCCGCGCCGAACCCCGGAATGACAAGACCGCTTGACCGCCTTGTGTCGAAACCGCATTGCGACAGGCGGACCGGAACGGCAATCGCGCCCGCGCGCGCGAAAGCCGCCGTAAGATCGCGCGCATGCCAATCATAAAGATCGACAACGAGCGCGATCTTGGGTCCGCCCACTCCCTTGCGGGCCGCCGGCTGCCTATCCGAAAGAGGCATCGAGCAATGCTTGATCGATCCCGCCCGCGTGGAAAGTCTCGCCGGTTTCGACCGCCGTCACAATGGCGCGCGCCGGGCTAAACAACATCGGGTCGATTTTATAGAAGTCACCTTTATAGGCTTTGAATACTTCGGCGAACGGGCGGCCATAATCGCGCGATGTCGTGCTTGGAAGCTGTTCCGCCAGCGCCTTTGCATCCGCGGCTGGTCCGGTCACGAAAAGATGCGCTTGTCCGCCATAGATGATCGCATCATTGGTGCGGCCCATGGCTTGAATAAAATCGGGATGCGGCGGCGACAGCGGTGCCGAGGCCACGCCATCGACAATACGCGAAAGCGGAAATTTGAGCTCATGCGCTTTGTGCAGCGCGACTTCGAGCACCCGCGCGACGACCTGCACGCCGCCCGCGAGACTTTGCGTCGGCGCAAAGATGAAAGTGACATTCTCAGGCGGAACGCCGCAATCATGCGCGACTTTCGCGGTAATTTCGCGCGGCGGCGCCCGGTCGGATTCAAGCACGAGAGTCGCGCGGGAAGCGGTGTCGCGATAGTCCAATTCCGAGAATAAGGGCTCCTTGCGCGCAAGTGCCCGGCCCGGACCCGAGCCAAGCGCGAAGAACGCCGATTTGCCTTCGCCATGCGAGAGCGCCCAGCCCGCATATTGGCTGGCAAGGCAGGCGATCACCGGATCGGTCGAGCGTACACAAAGCTCAAACGGCCATTTCGGATTGGTGCCGGTCGGCGCGAGGCCAATTGTGCCAAGGCCGCCGAGGCAAATTTCGGCGACCGCCAAGCCTGCTTCGATGCCGCCCCGAGTAGCCTTGCCCGCGTCGATGATCGTCTCGCCCGCTTCGCCTTTGGAAACCGTGATCCGCAGTCTTGCGGCGTTCGCGACCATCCGGTCCACTGCCTGTCCGGTCAGCGTATTGATACTCAGATCACTGTTGCTCAATGTGCCGTTTCCTTCCCCATGTGTGCATTTTCGTTTTGGTCTTGTTCCAGCCGGCCCAGAATCCAATTGGTTCGCTCAATGAGGAGTGCTCGGGCGCGGGAGGGTTTTGTGGCGCGGACCTTTATCGTGCACAAGGGATCCTGCGCCTGCAAATGGCTTTGCGCTTTCTGCCGGTCCGCTGTCCAATCGGGCCAATCGAACTCCGGCATGGAGGAGATTTCGCGGCGTGTATAGGCTATTCCCGCGGCCGCGGCACCACCGAAGGCGAGCGGGAGCAAGGGCAGGCGGCCGCGACAGGACTCGACATGGGCGCGGAAAAGCGCGCCGCCGCGATCATCGAAAATATCGAGGGTCGCACCTGGCCGGGGGTTGATTTCGATCATCGTATAGTCGCCGCCTTCGACAAGAAAATCGATGCTGTTGAGACCGCGAAGCCCGCACGCCGCCGTGATCTCTTTCGCCACGCGCCGCAACCGGCCCTGCAGCTCGCGCGATAGACCGGCCGGGCGAAGGCTGCCGCCGAAACGAAAGGGTTCCCCCGGCGCCGGCGCCGCCCATTGACGGCTCAGTCCCACGACCCGCGCCTTTGTGCCATCGGCAACAAAGAGGATCGAAACAGGCGCGCCCGCCGCAAGGCGCTGGAAGTAAATTTTCTCGCCCGCCGCGCCGATTGCCCCGGCCGGCGCGACATGGCTTCCGCCTGCTCCGCCGGCACTTTTGACAAGCCACTGGTGGTGGTCGCTTGGCATCTCCATGCTGATCTTTGGATGCGGAATGTTCAACGCGCCGCAAAGCTCCGCAAGCCGCGCCGGATCCTTCACGTTGCGCACCACATCCGGAAAGTTGCCAAACAGCGTAAAGTGCTGCGCGACAACCTCCAGGAGTTCAAGGCGATCCTCGAATCCGGCGCCATAAACGAAGCCGCAAGGCGCCTCGCCTTTCACAAGGGCTTCGAGTGCGGGAATGAGATTCTCTTCGGTAAATCCTCTGGCGAGGCCCTCTTCGATAAAATGGTTCGCGGCGCAGAAACCGCGCGTATCCAAATCGTCGAAAAAGTCGGCCACGAGCGGCCGGAACCCGGCACGGCGCGCGGCTCCCGCCAAAGCCCGCCCGGAGGACGCCGCGATCAAAATCGCGGCACCGGCTTCAGGCGATCTCACGCGCGAAACTGAAGGCATCGCGAAAATCGAGGCTGATCGCCTTGGGAGAAGACGCCATCCGCTGAAACAATCCAGATTCCGTCTTGTATTTCACATCGCCAATCGCGAGCGGCCCGATCCCGAGACTGCCGCCCGCCAGCTCGACGCCATTCGCCATGAGATCAAGCCCCTCGATCCCCGCCGGCGGCACCGCATTGACGTCCGCAGAAACGAGCAAGGATTTGGCCGCCGACAGCATCGAAGCCGATAGAACCTGCACGCCCGCCGCCGCACAGCAAAGCGCGACTTCCTTGCCAGCCAGCGTCGCGGTTATCTCTTCCGGTGACTTTGCCTGGGCGGCATGGACGGTGACACCAAATCTTTGCTTGATCTCGTCCGCCTTGGCTTGCACTTTGTTCAGCTCACGTGCCGTGAGAGTCACATCGGCGCCCTCGAGCGCCGCGATCACGCCGGATGTGTAGCCGACCGGGCCTGTCGCTCCAAAAATCACAATCCGCGCATCGGCAAGCGCCTTGCCTTTCTTCTGCTTCAGGAGTTTCTCAACGCAGGCGACCATCGCCGCGGCGGTCGTGAACGATCCGGCCGGATCGGCGAAAGCGGAAATCTCGAACGGCTTCAAAAGTGTCTTGCGCACCTGCTCCAGCATGTCGAGCGCCAGCACGGCATCCTTGCCGCCGATGAAAACAGCCGTATGGACAGCATCCCTCGGGGACCGCGAAAACATGGCGTCCTGCACCAATGGCATGACTTCCTCGAGCTTGACATCGATATAGGGAACCACCGCGTCATATCCCGCGTCGAGGGACATATTCACATCGAACGGGCTCATGTGCCGGAGCGGGCTGAGCATGTGCAAAATATTCTTGGCCACGTAATTTCCCCTATGTCATTGCTGAGATTTGGCTGTATTCGGCTACTACTTAATGGCGGCGAAACTTTCCCCTTCGACGAGGACGCCGTGATTAACTCCCTTGCAGATCGCGAGGTCGAGCCCCGCCGCGGCGGCCGTTGCCGCGACGAGATCGCACAAACGCTGCGCCTCCTTAGCATCGGCGGCGAAGGCAAAGCCGGTCGGCCCCCAGGACGATTGGCCGATTCCTCTTGCCCCATGCTTGCGAAGCTCACCCATCACCCGCGCTACTGCAGCGCTGGCATAAGGCGCGCCGCCCTGCGCGGGTGCGAAATAGTCTCCGGCAATCTCTTGCAGGCGCGCGATCGCGTCGCCGAAGGCACCGATATCCTGTTCGGCCAGAGCCGGCAATGCCTTGATGAGAACGAGCCGGCAGATTTCGCCGGCCAAACCGGCCTCGAAATCCGCGAGCCGGGCGAAGGCGGCTTGTTCCTCGCCGCCATGCACGCCTTCGGTGCACGGGTCGAGGACGATAATCACCCGCCATTGCGGCGGGAAATCCATGCGCGCGATGACCGGAGGCGTCGCGGTCCGCGCCCCATGTCCGCCATCGACAATGAAACCTCCCTGCTCGAACAGACCCAAGCCGATACCGGAACGCGCCCCGCGCCGCAACAAAAGCGCATCGCTTGCATGATCTGGGGGCAAGCCTTCCAAACGCCGCAACGCGGTGGCGACAGCAAGTGCCAGCTGGGTCCCCGAGCCCAAGCCCGCATGGGCCGGAATCGCTTCGTGCACGGTCAAGCTATAGGCGGGGGACAGGTTGAAGGCGCGCGTGAGAAGGGCGAGATACTCTCCGGCGCGTTCGACCTCCATTCCTTCGGCCGAGGGCACTGACGCGCGGCGGAGCGTCAAGCGGGTCGACGGGCGGTCGATTGCGAGCCCAAGACTTCCGAAGCGGCGGCCAAGTCCGCCATTCATATCGAGAAATCCGAGGTGAAGACGGGCGGCCGCCGTCACCATGACGCTGTCGAACATGATCCCCTCTTTCCAGGAGCGTCTGCCCGCCCACCGGCGGAAGCCGCTCGCGCTTTAGCGCACGATCCTCGAAAAGTCGCGGACTTTCCAAAGATGGTCGCGCCGCGGGCAAAGAGATACCGCTCTCCTCGAACATGATCTAGAAAAAGTTGCCGGGTTTTTGAACAGGATCAGCCGGGAAAACAAAGTGATGGAGACCGTGAGCAAAGGACGTTGAAGCGCTCATGGAATGAGGGACGGTGGCGGTGGAAGGAGGGGCCATGGCGGCGCAATGCCCGTGGACATTGGTAAACAGGGTGCTTCCGGCAGGCCGGCAAAGGACAGCTGTTGCGCCTTCGTTCGCTCCGCGAGGCTCAGTTTGAAAGCAATGGCATCGCGTATCCTGGCCCATGTCTCGCGCTGCGGGCCAGCCTTTGCGACCGCGAGATTGACCAGCGCATAGGCGGCCACATAGTCCTGCGGCACGCCTAGGGCCTTGTCATACATGAGCCCCAGCGCGTACTGCGCCTCCGCAACGCCCTGTTCGCTGGCGCAACTATACCATCCCGCCGACACGGTAAAATCTTGCGGCACACCTTTGCCATTGGCGTACATGTAGCCGAGATAGGTCTGCGCCACTGGGTTGCCGTGCGGGGCGAGGTCCGTGAAGATCCGGGCGGCTGTCACATAGTCATGCGCCAAGAAGGCCCGGATGCCCTCGCGCAAGGGGTCCGCGCTGGCGGGATTTGCGACAAGTGCCACGCACATCAGCACGCCGGACGCGGCCATCAAACGCCACCATCGGAGCTTTCGCACGAGCTCGCGGCCGTCCCTTGCGAATGTCCCTGCTGGTTCTCCGTGCCTTCGCGCAAAGCTGAGAATCCCCATGGTCGTGTTCCCTTAACCTTGCAACACCAGCACGCCGAGCAGCCAACAAATCCAAATCGCCGGCGCGAAAAATAGACCGAATGGCAATTTCGCGGCCGCTTGCAAGCGACGCCGAAGGACGAGCTGGCTCGCCATATATGCGAACAGCGCCGAGAGCGCGGCGATTTCGATGGCGGCCGGAATGAGCGTCCAGTCGAGCCAGGTGCCAGCAACGGCGGCGAGCTTGACGTCGCCAAGCCCAAGCCCATGACGGTGGCGCAGCCGCCGGTAAATTTCCCGCAAAGCGAAAAACGCAAGAGCCAGCACAAATCCCTGCATCGCCGCGATGGCGATGNNGTCAGCCGGTCAGGGATGAGATAGGCGCGCGCGTCGGCGATCGCGATGGCGATCATCAAAAGCCCAAGGGCGGCTCCAAAGAGGCCTAGCGGACCAGGCGCGGCAACAAGGCTCGCGATCGCGACGCCGCTAACGAGCGCAATCAGCGCGGCGTAAGTGACGAGCTTTCGGACCCCAGGTACCGCTATCCCGCGCTCCGCCACACCCAAGCCTTCCCTCAAGCCTTTCGCCGAATAGGCTCCTTCAGGCCGGAGAGCCAAGCCGGATTGGGCGGACTCGCAAAGCCTGGTCCAGCTCATTGGACGAGGCCAATCGGGTAAGGGGTCACGGCGCCCGCCGGGTGCGCCGTGCCAACTTTGTCGCCCCGCATTTTGGACCGGAGCTCCTCGGCGACATTGGAAGCATCCATGCCGTCGCGGATGACCTGCGGCCTTATGAAGATGATTAGCTCCGTGCGCAGAAGATTATTACTATTGTTGTTGGCGAAGGCTTCGCCAAGGATGGGAATTTGATCGAGAACCGGGATTCCGGCGCGCGTCTTGTCCTGCTCATCCTGGATGAGGCCAGCCAGCAAGACCGTCTGTCCATTCGGCACTTGGATTGAACTCTTAACATGGCGGTCTTGAAACGTCGGCGTAAGATTAGGCGTCGTCACTGAGCAATTCGTGCATTCGCTGATCTCCTGATCGATCTCGAGATTGACATTGCCATTGGCGTGGACGTGCGGCCGAAAGCTCAAAATAATGCCGGTATTCTGGTAGGTGATGGAATTAAAGACGGTGTTGGAGGTGGACGTAGCCGAATTCAAAATATTCGCGCTGCCCGTCGTGATCGGCACTTGCTGGCCAACTTGAAGCGCCGCTTTCTGATTGTCGAGTACAACGAGAGAGGGATTTGAGAGGATCTTTGTCGTGGTATATTGATTCAAGGCGCTAATGATGACGTGCGGGGTGAGCTTGGAGCCAATCATGAAATTGAATCCTGGCAGATTTTCGCTCGGGGGTGAGGTCCCCGACGAGTTAATCGCCTGGACGCCATTAGAAAACGAATTCGTAGTATTAAGACTGCCCAAAAAGAACTGAACGCCATAATTGAGGTTGTTGTTAAGCGTGACTTCGGCGATCGTCACGTCAACGGCTACTTGTGCCATCGGCCGATCGAGCTGATTGAGCGCCCTTTCGATGACCCGGTAACTGTCCGCATTGGCATAGACGACGATCGAATTGTTCGGGACATCCGCCAGGATCCGGACCCCTGGCATAAGCGCACGTCCACCGCCCGCGCCTCCGCCTCCCAGTCCGTCCGCTGCGGGACCACCCAAGCCACCGCCAAGTCCACCACCGCCGC
>PLUZ01000373.1 GCA_003162995.1 Methylocapsa sp.
GAGATTGCGTGGCTACGGATAACCTATGATTGGACGCTCGGCTCATCCGGCTGCGCCTAGCCGGTGTATCACCTTGCCGGTCTGAAGCAGCCCAATCCCAAGCCCGCGAAAAACGCTCAAAATTGCACATGCAGCCGCACGGTGCCGATCGAGACCGGGCCGCGCACGTAGTTGTAACCAGGATTGGCGATAAATTGATAGTCGAAAGTCATCGCCGCCCAATCGGTGAGGCCGACCGAATAATAGGTCTCGATGACTTCTTCCGGCCGGTAGCTGAGAGCGCCGTCGCCGATGTTGATGCCGAGGCCGCCTGCTGCAAAGAAAGCCTGATGAATGTTTGTAAGCCCGCTGATAATGCCCGCCAATCCGATCCGGTCGTTGGGGCGGCCCCAGGACGTTCCCTTATATACGCCGCCGAATGATGCACTCTCGTCGATATCGGTCCAGGACATGATTTCGGTCTGACCGGTCCGCCAGCTCAGCCGCGCGAAGAGGCCTAGATCATCGGTGGCGGCTTGCTCGACATTGCCGATGAAGCCAAACTCCGAACGGGTCTCGCGGGTCGCCGCAATGTTGGGCGGCCCGGGATTGAACGCCGGATCGCTAAGAAAGGGATTGGCGAGCGTCGCGCCGAAGCTACCGCAATAACACTGGCTTTCCCAGCCGGTCAGCCGGAATTTTCCTAGCGTTCCAAACAGCGTGTATCGATCTTCAAATTCGAGAATATATTGGCCGCGCTGGAAAATTCTCGTATCAAAATCATTGCCATTCGGAACATCTGGCAACAGAAAATAGCCACCGCGGAGCGCCCAATCCTTTTGGTTGAGTTCAGCCACCGCCGCCCAAGTATAGCCCTTCTGGTCGGCGGCGAAATCGAAGGCGCCGGCATCGACAAGCGCCCAGTTCATGAAGCTCAATCGCCCATCATGCGCATAGCTGTTGTTGTCGAAAAGATCGGGCACGGAAATCTTGCCGAAGGTGAAGGTCACTCGCGAGATATCGGCCTTTTCGCCGACTTGATCGGGCCCGTCCGGAATATCCTCCTGCTCGCCGCCAAGCCCAAAGATGTGGCGCAGAAACAAGCGCGCCGTGTTGTAATGAGGGAAATCGAAGCCGGCCTTTTGCGCTTCATTGTTCGGGAACCCCGCTATCCCCCGCGTTTCGCTGAGGCCGAAGCCCTGGAACGGCTCCGGATTGAAATAGAACTCGGTGCCTTCAAAAGCCTTATATCCAAGATAGCCATCAACGCTGAACGTTTCGCGCATTTGATAGCCGGGAAAGAGGCTATTTTGCCCGGAATAGGCTGCGGGGAACGGAGCATTTCCCTGCCCGATAATCGTCGATTGAGCATGAATGCTCCAATCGTTGAGGTTGGGGAGAATGCCGGCTTTTGACGCCGAAGCTGGGGCAGGATCATCGGCAAATCGATAATTCAGGCCGAGTTGGACTGTCTGCAAGGTGAGATTGGAATTGTAATGCTCACCGGCGATCGGAAAATAGATGCCGGCGCGGGCAAAATCCATAAACGAATATTCGAGCTTCGCGCTCCAGTTCGGCGTCAAGCGGACTTCCGCGCCACCGCCCGCCGTCCAGCCGGGGCGCCAGAAATAGACGCTGTCGACATTGCCGAAACTATCCGTGCTCGTCGCCAAATCCCGGTCGTAGGCAAAGCCGCCGCTGCCGTAGAGGAGCCAATCGCCGAAGGCATAGCCAATGCGGCCGCGCAAGGCGCCGAAGATTTCGATGTTGTCTTCGACCTCGGATGGCCCGGGCCCGGAAAATGCGATCGGCAGATTGCTATGCATTCTGTCGGGAAAGGAAAAATCGGCTTCGAAACCGACCATGAGACCCAAGGGAGCGATATGGTTGTAGCCGGCTTGAAGGCCACCGAACAGCGGACCGAATTGGCCGTCCATTCCGTAAAGACCAACCTGTCCCGTGGCGGGCAGGCCGGGCGGGTTACTAAGATAGGAGGATGTTCCAAAGGCGTAGCCGACATGGCCGCCAAAGTAAAAACCCTCCCAGGGATTGCTCGCAAAGAGGGGTGGGCCGGGTGCCATGTCGGCGGCTAAAACCGGCGCCGTTAACGTGACGCAAGCCGACACTATGAGAATGGCAAACTTCATGGAATGGCCCCGCCCCTAGCCAATTCATCACCTGCTACAAAGCAACATAGCGTCTAGACTGCAGTACACGTTTTGTATTGTCAACGCTGATTCTTGGATCTAGAAGGTTTCCAATGTTCTAATTTAGAAGACCTCAAATATAAATTAACTTGTCCAGGAAAAGAGAGTGCACTGATCTTTGTCCCCCCGCGCCGCCAATCACCGCGCCCGCCGGGACGGAGCCTTTGGCTTCCGTGAAGCCAAAGGATTCATATTGATCCGTGGCCATGCCAAACCTCCCCAAATCTCGATCTTTCTGCGCCGCCGCCACACGCGACTGACCGGCGTTATCCCCAGTCTGGGGCAACTCACGCTCATATCAAATGTATATGACCGGTGTTTCTAGCACTCGGCACCAAGGGCTAGATCCACTTTGAACCTAGAAAAACTTTCGCTCTGACGTAAGCTAAAAATACAAAAATATCATATTAGGTGCATAGCTGTTGCAAATGCGCAACGCTAAGATTGCGCGCGGCGGCCTAGTAAGATCGTAAATCGTCCGTGACCAGAGTCACCGGCAGGAATCCATATTCTGGCATCAGTTTGCTCCCCCCCTTATTCCTCCAAGACTTGAATAGAAGATTCAAGCAACAACAATGGCTTAGAACTGCCAACCCCCCTAAATGCGCCGATTGTTTCTAAAGGGGTTTCAGCGGCGGTGCCAACCCCGCTCATCAGCAGTTTCCTTTCGCGCATAGCCCGAGACAAGATGTGCTGCACGAGGCTGGACAGAGAGCGTTCGTCTAAAGCCGCCGCCTTCTCCAACGCGATTTTGAGTTCTGCCGTGACCTTGAAGGAGAGGGTGCAAGGGAAGCGACCTGCTTGGGTTCGATTTTTAGCATAATGTAATTTATCTAGAGCGGGCTCCGAACGAT
>PLUZ01000341.1 GCA_003162995.1 Methylocapsa sp.
AGCCCGTGCAAGGCACTTGCTAAGCTGCGTATGCCTGACGGTGGCATGTTTTGCGATGGAAAAGGATTTTCACACAGTGCGGCGGAGTTGATTCAAGCTCTGGCGAGAAATACGCACTGATCCAGCGTGCCCTATCTCGTACAGGTGTGATTTAGAACTTTGCTTCGAGCATTTTGCCGTCGTTTCCTGCAATGATCACATCGATCATTAGCGAGGGCGGGATGCCGCCCACATTTACGCGGGAAAAATCCTCGGTGTGGCCGGTCCCGCCACGCTCTGTTAGGACCCGAAAAATCTTGCCGGTTTGGGCGGCAAGATGCGAGCGCAACGCCGCGTCTCCGGCATCGCGAAGGCGCTTGGCCCTTGCCTTCACGATCTGCGGCGCGACCGGCGGCATTTTCGCGGCTGGTGTTCCGGGCCGCGCGGAAAAGGGAAAGACGTGAAGATGGGTCAGGCTGCAATCGGCGATGAGAGCGAGTGTATTTTCAAACATGGCGTCCGTCTCAGTCGGAAAACCCGCGATGATATCAGCGCCGAACACGATCTCCGGCCGCAGCCGCCGCAGTTCGGCGCATAGACGTATGGCGTCCGCGCGACGATGGCGCCGCTTCATGCGCTTTAAGATAAGATCGTCGCCGGATTGCAGCGAAAGATGGAGATGCGGCATGAGGCGCGGCTCAGTGGCGAAGGCGTCGATGAGGTCTGCGTCCGCCTCGATGCAATCGATCGAGGACAGCCGCAGCCGTTCGAGTTTTGGCGCCGCGCGCAGGATGGATTTGACGAGTTCGCCAAGCCTGGGGCCGCCGCATAAATCCGCGCCATAGGAGGTGAGATCGACGCCGGTCAGGACGATCTCGCGAAAGCCCTTGTCTGACAGACGGCACGCGGCGCGGAAAACCTCGTCCATCGGCACCGAGCGGGAGGGGCCGCGCCCGAAGGGGATGATGCAAAAGGTGCAGCGGTGATCGCAGCCGGTCTGCACCGCGAGAAACGCACGGGTGTGGTCCTCGACGCCCTCACTCAAAACATGCGGGCCCATTTTGGCCGACATGATACCGGAAACCTGGACGCCAGCGCCGCCATCGTCTTTCCAGCTCGCCGGATTGGTCTTTTCCGCATTGCCGATCACAAGGGCAACTTCCGGCATGGCGGCAAATTGCGCNNCGCTTGACGCGGCGAATGGTTTGCCGCGCCTGCCGTGTTGCTTCCGCCGTTACCGCGCAACTATTGATGATCACGAGATTGCGTCTTCCGTGGGCCAGCGCGGCGCGGCGCATCGCCTCGGACTCGACAAGATTGAGCCGGCAGCCGAAGGTCAGGACTTCGACGTCTTGCGGTTCGCGCTCCTGCGGGGTCACGCCGCAATATCCTTGAAGAGATTTGGATCGAGCCGCGTCTCGAATTCGAATTCGACCGGGCCGGTCATCGCGACGCTTCCATCGCTCTCCCGCCATTCGATCTCGAGATCGCCGCCGGGCAGGCTGACGATGGCGCGGTGATCGGTGAGGCCCTTCCGCGCGGCGGCGACGAGGGCGGCACAGGCGGCCGAGCCGCAGGCACGAGTGATGCCAGTGCCACGCTCCCAAACTTTTAGCGTGATGTGCGAGCGGGAAGTGACATGGGCAAGCGATATATTGGCGCGCTTGGGAAAAATTGGATGATTTTCGAGCAGGGGGCCGATTTTCGCAAGATCGTAGGCCTCGATATCGTCGACCCAAAAGATCGCATGCGGATTGCCCATGTTCACGGCCGAGGGCGTATGCAAGATAGGGGCATCGATCGGACCGATTTGCAATTCGATTTTGCGCGTATCATGGAACGGCTCGCGGAGCGGGATTTCGTTCCAGGCAAAGCGCGGGCGGCCCATATCGACGGTAAAAACAGTCTCGGCCCTGCGCAGGCATTCGAGCCGCGCGGCGGCGGTCTCCAAAACGAGTTTTTTGCGCGGCGTTCCCCGCGTCAAGATAAAGGCGACGCAGCGGGTCCCATTGCCGCAGGCCTCGGCTTGCGAGCCATCCCTGTTGTAGATCGTCATGAAGGCATCGGCTCCAGCCGAGCGCGGCTCGTGCAATACCATGAGCTGATCGAAAGCAAGGCCTTCGCCGCGGGAAATCGCGCGCGCTTCTGGCCCGCTGACGGTCAAGCCCGTGCCGCGCAGATCGAGAACGGCGATCTCATTGCCGATCCCATTCAGCTTGGCGACTGGCCTATTCGCGAGTTGGCTCAAGAGGACCATCCATTCATTCACGCATTCATCCACGGCATTGCACTCATCGGCCATTCATCCGGCGAATGGTTTCATTTTCATTCGGCCAATCTGGGGCGGCGCCTTGCCGCAATGGCAATTCGCACGTTCGGCCTTGACCAAGGCCGGTCAATGCGTCCGTCTGGCGAAGGACCAAGCGCGGCATGAATTCGTATTCTTAATATAGAAAAACAGTTCCTAGTCGCGAGTTTTATCGCTGCTTCTTGCCCTTTTATGCAAGGATTGGCGGTGTTTCACGCATGGCAGCGAAAGCAGGATCCCAAAAAGTTGCATACATTTTGGACAAGATCATGCGAGAAAGCAAAGAAATAGAGATCATGAGCGATTCTCCTTGAAGCGATCCTGGTCTGGCGCGAAACAGAGTTTCACACATTTTCGGAGCGGCACATGAGGATAGGCAACTTTTCCCGCTTGCCGGGCCTTGAACTGGCATTCGGCCTGTTTTTGGCGATGCTGGCCCTGCAGCCGGCGCCCGTCCTCGCGCAGGCCGCCGGGAATGCCACGCCCGGTGCCGCAGCGGCTCCGTCCGCACCCTCCGACACCGGCTCCAAACCCCCGCCGGGGGTGCCGGACGATTCCTCGGCGACGACTCTCGAACTTACTGCCCGCCCGGTCGCCTACGTGAGCGCGAACGCGGAATGGGCGAATGGTTTCAAGTCCGTGATGGGCGAGATCGCCAAAGTCGACGCGGCGGTCAAAAAAGCGGGACTAACGCAGGCGGGACACCCTTTCGCCCTGTTTCTGGCAACCGACGACAAAAGCTTTCAGTTCGAGGCGATGGTGCCGCTTGCCGGAAAACCCGAGGCCAAGGATCTCTCCGATGGTGTGAAAATCGGCGAGTCGCCCGCCGGCAAGGCGATCAAATTTCTGCATCGCGGCGCCTATGACGATATCGATTCGACCTATGAGCTGATCACCGCTTTTCTCGATGAAAAAGGCCTTGAATCACAAAATCGCTTCATCGAGGAATATCTCACCGATACGGCGGAGCCGGATGACGCAAACCTCGAAGCGGATATTTACGTTTTTCTCAAATAGTTTCCCAGAAGTCCGGGCGGGCTTGCGAGAGTCTGCCGCCGATCCGCACCGGGGCGATTTTTGTGGCTAAGCCCTTGCCATCGAGTTCGACAGCAACGCCGCAAAGGGTCGCCGGGCCGGATGCCGGCTCGAACCGTGTCACGGGCAGCTTGGTTGTGAATCTACGAACCGGCTCTTCCTTTTCCATGCCGATCACCGAGTCGTAATCCCCGGTCATGCCGGCGTCGGTCACATAGGCCGTACCCTGCGGCAAGATTTGATGGTCGGCGGTCGGCACATGCGTATGGGTGCCGACGACCAGCGAAACACGGCCATCGACGAAATGTGCGAACCCCTGTTTTTCGCTCGATGCCTCGGCATGGAAATCGACGACCGCCGCATCGCAGCCCGCTCCCAAGGGGCAGGCCGCGAGTTCGTGTTCGATTGCCGCGAAGGGGTCGTCCATCGCGTCCATGAAAATGCGGCCCATGAGATTGATGACAAGCACGCGGGCGCCGGACGCCGTTTCGATGAGATTGGCACCACGGCCGGGCGTCCCGCGCGGATAGTTGAGGGGCCGGATCAGGCGCGGCTGGCGGGCGATGAAGACGAGGGCCTCGCGCTGGTCGAAAGCATGATTGCCGAGTGTCACGCAATCTGCGCCCGCCGCGAGAAAGTCGGCGCAGATCGTCTCGGTGATCCCAAAGCCGCCGGCGGCGTTCTCGCCATTGACGATAACGCAATCGAGGCTCCAGGCATCACGCAGTTTAGGCAAATTGTCCAAGAGAACCGCGCGGCCCGCGCGGCCAACGATGTCGCCGATGAAGAGGAGGCGCATGCTAAGGCCTGGCCCGGCAGTCGATCAATTCGCGCTCCGTGAGTACGTAATCGAGGCTTTCGTCATGCGCGTCGTGCGGGACTTTGGGGAATTCCTGGTTCGCATAGGCGACGCCCACCGCCCAAATGCTTTTTTGGGCGCGCAGTCCCGCCAAAGTCCGGTCATAAAAGCCGGCGCCATAGCCGATCCGGTGCCCCGTGCGATCGAACGCGGCCAATGGCACAAATAAAAGATCTGGCGCCGTCTCTGGCGCCTCGGGCAAAGGCTCTTCGATTGCCATCTTTCCCTTCACGGTAGGCTCGCCGGGGTGCCACAGCCGGAACACGAGGGGCGTGCCAAGCCGCCCTGTTATCGGCAAAGCGGTTTTGACCCCGGCGCGGCTAAGTTTTTCGAGGAGCGGCAAGGTCGAAGGCTCGGCATCGAGCGGAAAATAGGCCGAAACGATCCCCGGGCGCAACCGCTCGACGAGGGCAAGGCCTTCGGCCGCGAGATGGGCGGCGAACGCGGCAGAGGCCTCGGCGGGAGTCTCTTTGCGACGCGCCAAAGCTTGGGCGCGCAAGGCCGGCTTGGTAAAGGGCATGGGGCAACCGTTTGGAGGGATTGCTGGGTCTGGCCTCCTATAAGGGCAGCCAGGCCCTTGACTGAGTTCATGTTTAATTAAGCCCGAACCTTAGATCCCGTCAAAATGGCGGCTTCGCGGCTTTCTGGAACCTTCCGGCGACTTCTCCCGACAAGCTAATGTCGTCCGGATTGAGAATCATGACGGGTGCGCCCGGCGCCAAATCGAAATTTGGAAGGTCGATCCAAATCACATTCGGGCTTGTGGTCAACTCGAAGAAGTAGCGCTTATTGGTCAGATCGATCACTGTCCGATACTCGGTGTTATATATACCGAAGTCCTCGTAGGGCGCTCCGAATGGGACAGAGACATTGCGTGCGATCGCAAGCACGCCGGCCACGGCTTCACCCTCGTTTTTAGGTTGGGGCAGCATTGCCATGAAATAGGCAGCCCGCTGGAAACGGTCGACAGCGTTGACGTTCCCCGGAATCGGCAAATCGCTACTTGGCTTCGAATAGTCCTGATTTTTCAGAAGCGCGAGCTGTTCATCATAGGGCGGGTCGTTGGTCATGATCTTGAATTCACGGCCGTGGTGAATGACAGTCTTGCCACTGATATATTCGATGATCGCTGAGTCGCCGCTCGCATCCTCGATCGCAAGATGCACGGACGCTTGATGGCCGCGCGCCTCGGCCGGCGTCACCTGGATAGGCTTAAGCAAGTCGAGGGCTTCTTCCACCGTCGCCGCATTGTCCAAAACATATTGCGCCCAAAGCGCGGCGTTGACTCCCGGCTTGCTTGGGTCCCTTTGGCCGAAATCGGTCGCTGTGAGGTAAAGCATATGGGCCGCTAGGCCGCGCTCGTTGAAGCCGTCGGCCGTTCCGACGCCATAGATCGTAGTGACTAGGCTGCCATATTTGGAGGTCCATTTCGCCGGGTTGTCTTTGATGATCACGGCTGGCCCAAGGCGGCCGCCATTGCGTTCCATGCCACGCGGGAAAACGGTGAGGATTGGCTCGGTCGATTCGGGCCAGTCCATGGTTCGCCCGGCCACAACCGCCAGCTTATTGTCATTCCAAAGGATACGGGTGCAAGCCTCGGCCTTCTGCCACGCACCAAGTCCAACGGCCGTGGTGACCAGCGCCCCGCATATCATTTGATTGATCTTTATACGGAACAAATCGCATTCCCTTACGGGTTTGGAGAATGTCTCCTCACTCATCGTCCTGCGGCAGCGGATGTCAAATGCCAGCGCTTGAACGTGAGGCACCCTCAGGCTAGCGCGGGGCCGCGATGGCCGTGGGATATCGATCCCGGGAACCTACAACGTAGGTGGGCGCCGTGTGGCCAAGCCCACGAGCGAGGCCAGGGACAGCTCCCTTTGAGATCGATAAGGCCCCGGGAATGCTGATCCAACACGCACCTCGCAGCTCCGCCCCTGCAATGTAAGGGGAGACCGGGGGAAAGGAAAGGCCACAGCCAAATCGCAAAGGCAAAACACAAAGGACAGTTGCGATTTCGCCGCCGAAGACGCATTTAGGCGGTGGCGTATCCGGGAAGTTGCGCCGATTCGCCCTCATGAGGGCGCGAGAGGGAGTGCCAGGACATGGCGGGGTTATTCGGCCTCGGGCGGGGTAAGGAAAGCGGGCAGGCTGGCAGCCAGGCTAAGACGGAAACTACGTCTTCGCTGCTCATAAAAGATGCCACCACGGCGAGCTTCAGCGCCGATGTCATCACTGAATCGGCGCGTCAGCCGGTCCTGGTCGATTTTTGGGCACCCTGGTGCGAACCCTGCAAGCAGCTTGCGCCAATTCTTGAAAAAACGGTCAAGGCGGCGGGCGGCAAGGTCAAGCTCGTCAAGATGAATATTGACGAGCATCCAGAAATTCCGGGCCGCCTTGGGGTGCGTTCCATCCCCGCCGTAATCGCTTTTCAGCGCGGCCAGCCGGTCGACGGCTTCATGGGCGCCTTGCCGGAAAGGGAGGTCAAGGGCTTCATCGAGCGGCTCGCGGGNNGGTGAAGGCGCGGCGGAGCTCTATGCCGCGATTCTCGCCGAAAAACCCGGCGATCCCGCCGCCGTGGCCGGATTGGCGAAATTCTTTATTGCTGCGGGCGAGATCGAAAGCGCCAAGAAGGTTCTGGCCTCGGTTGCCGCAGGCAGCGAGCGCGACACTGCGATCATTGCCGCCAAGGCCGCGCTCGACCTCGCTGAACAAGCCGCCGCCGTCGGGGATTCCTCGGAGCTTGAGCAAAGAATCGCGGCCAATCCGGAGGATCATCAGGCGCGGTTCGATTTCGCGATCCTCCTCAATGCCCAGAACCGGCGCGAGGAGGCGGCCGCCGAGCTGCTTACCATCATCAAACGCGACCGGGCTTGGAACGACGATGGCGCGCGCAAGCAATTGCTGCAATTTTTCGACGCCTGGGGGCCAATGGATCCCGCCACGGTCAGCGCCCGGAAAAAGCTCTCCACGCTGCTTTTTTCTTGAACGCGTGTCGCTTGAAGGTTTGGAAAACCGGCGTCCGGCTTCGGTTATGCGCCGCGCGTGCGAAACCCATGGTGCGGACGACGGGAGTCGAACCCGTATGACCAAAGGCCGAGGGATTTTAAGTCCCTTGCGTCTACCAGTTTCGCCACGTCCGCTTGCCGTCATGGGCTTTAATGGGGCATGCAACTGTAGACAAGAGGGCACCCCGGATTAAGATCTGCCGTGGTGTTTTCATGGATGCTTTAAAACGATGAACCAAAAGCCGATGAGCTTTGCAATGGAATGGGCATGATTTGGACGCCGCAGCAGGACGCGGCGCTGAAATCCGTCGCCGCGTGGTTGAAATGCGGCGAGCCTCAATTGTTCCGGCTCTTCGGGTATGCCGGCACCGGCAAGACCACGCTCGCCAAGAAAATCGCCGAGGATGTCGATGGCTCTGTCGCCTTTGCGGCTTTCACGGGCAAGGCCGCGCTCGTGATGCGTTCCAAGGGTTGCGGAGACGCGCGTACGATCCACAGTCTGATCTACCGCGCGCGTGAAACTGATACGGAAGAGCCATCGTTCGTTCTCAATGAAGACAGCGCCGTGACGAAATCACGCCTCGTCATCGTCGATGAATGTTCGATGGTCGATGCNNGTGCGCGAAGGCGGCAGACTTCCTCTTGGAACGTATGGCGAGAGCCAGGTTATCCAGCGCAGCGGCATCGATTCCGGCGCGGTGACCGCGGCCGATCAGCTGCTCGTCGGCCTCAACCGCACGCGCCGCTCCTACAACAAAAGGATGCGCGAACTCTTTGGCCACGCCGATGTGTTTCCGGCCCCCGGCGACAGGCTGGTGTGCCTGCGGAACGACAAGACGAAGGGGCTCTTGAACGGCGGGATTTGGCTTGTCAAAACCGTCGCGCCAACTCGCAAGAAGAAGCTCGCGCTAAATGTCGTGCCGGAAGATGATCCGGCCCGCAAGCCGCTGCGCATCGGCGTTTTGCCTGAGTTCTTTCAGGGGCTCGAAGAAAGTCTGAGCCCAAAAATCCGCCGGGACTCGGATGAATTCGATTATGGCTATGCGCTGACCGTGCATAAGGCGCAAGGCTCGCAATGGAACCATGTCATCTTGTTCGACGAAAGCTTCGCGTTTCGCGAGCACCGCAACCGCTGGCTCTATACCGGCATTACCCGCGCTGCCGAGCGGCTGACGATTGTGGTATGACATGCTGACGCGGCGCCTATTTTTGGCGGGCATCGCCTCCTCTACAACCGCGCGGGCGGAAAATGCCGCGCCGCCCGTCGCGGTCGGCTCGAAACTCGATCTCGAAGGGGGGCTGCTGGGCGAAATGATGCTGCTCGCGCTTGGCGAGGCCCAAATCGCGACGGAGAACCGTCTGAGACTCGGGCCAACCTCGATTCTGCGGGCGGCGCTTTTGTCGGGCGCCATTGACCTTTGCCCGGAATATACCGGCAATGCCGCGTTTTTCTTTCATCAAGACGGCGATCCTGTCTGGAAGGATGCGGCGGCCGGTTACGCGCGAGCCGCGAAGCTCGATTACGAGAAAAACCGCCTCGTGTGGCTCGCCCCGGCGCCGGCCGACAATAGCTGGGTAATCGCGGTCCCGGCATCGCTGGCACGGGAACACAATCTTCGCACCATGGAGGATTTCGCCAGTTTTGTGCGGGGCGGCCACCGGGTGAGACTTGCCGCTTCGGCGGAATTCGTGGAGAGTGCCGCTGGCCTTCCCGCCTTCGAGGCGAGCTACGGCTTCCGGCTTGACGCCCGCCAGCTTCTCGTTCTCTCAGGGGGCGAGACAGCGGCCACGATGAAAGCAGCGGCGGATGGAATTTCGGGTGTGAACGCCGCGATGGCCTATGCCACCGATGGCGCCCTCAAAGCGCTTGATCTTAACGCCCTTGAAGATACGCGCCATGCCGAGCCGGTCTATGCGCCGGCCCCCGTGATCCGGGAAGCAAGCCTCGCGAGCCATCCGGAAATCAGCGATATTCTTAAGCCCGTCTTTGCGAAACTCGATCTTGCCACCTTGCGCGATTTGAATGAAAAAGTGGCGGTCGAAGGCGCCGATCCTGGCGCCGTGGCACGCGAATTTTTCCGCGCGCAAGGGCTCCTGCGATAAGGTTCGTCAATCTCGTTTTGGAACGCGGAATGGCTCTGATGCCGAAACTGCACGACCGCGTTCTTCTTACACTCTCTTGTCTTGGCTTCGCCGTGGTTTTTTCCGGCGGCTTTTTGAACCACGCCCAAAACCGGCTGGCAAAGGGCGTGGCCTATTCGCTCTTTCAAGCCCCAGCCTATGAGGCCGCGGCTGCGATGGCGGGGCTTTGCGGACTGGCACTCGCAAGTTTTGTGCGGGACGAGAGACGCCGCGCCTTTGCAACGATCCTGGCGGCGGCATTGATTCTTTGGGGGAGCCTGGCGGGTGCCGGTCACTTCGCGGCCATTCTGATGCAAGCCGGGACGCCTGCTGCGCGTACGTCGCTTGGTCCCGCGTTCTGGTTCTTGGCAAGCGTCGCGATCCTCGCGATCGTCGATGCCGTGCAAAGAGGAAACTTCGGTTTTCCCGCCCGCGCCTGCATTGGAGCTGCTTTTTGCGCGGGTTTCCTAGCGATGGCTGCCGTGGGCGATTTCGATCATCTCGCGCTCGCAAGGGAATTTTCGAATATAAGGGGCATTTTTGCAACCGAGCTTTGGCGCCATCTCGGGCTCGTCGGCGCCGCGGTTATCGCTGCTCTGATGATCGGGGCGCCGCTGACCGTGCTCGTTTTGCGCAAGAAAGCGATGGCGGGTTTTGTCTTTGCGAGCCTTGGCATCGTGCAAACGATTCCGTCAATCGCGCTTTTCGGTGTGTTGATCGCGCCCATGACAAAATTGAGCGAAGAGCTGCCGCTCCTGCGCGAGCTTGGGATCAATGGAACCGGCCCGGCGCCTGCGATCCTTGCCTTGACGCTCTACTCGCTTTTGCCGCTTGTGCGCAGCTTCCATACGGGATTGAGCGAAGTCGCCCTGGAGGTCAAGGACGCGGCCACCGCCATCGGCTTTGACGCGCGGCAAATGTTCATCGCGATCGAACTGCCGCTTGCCTTGCCGGCGCTCCTTTCCGGGTTGCGGGTCGTGACGATTCAGGCGATCGGCTTGGCGAGTGTCGCCGCCTTGATCGGCGCGGGGGGGCTTGGCACCTTCATCTTTCAAGGCATTGGACAATATGCGCTCGATCTTGTCCTGATGGGTGCACTTCCTGTCATCCTGCTGGCGCTTTTAGCAAATTTAGTCTTTGAAACATTGCTTGGCCTTGCGCGGAGAAATTTGTGATCGAGCTGCGCAACGTGACGAAGAATTTTGGCGCCGTGCCGGCGGTCTTCGATTTTTCGCTCAAGATCGAGAGCGGCAGTTTTTTCGTTCTTGTCGGCCCTTCTGGCTGCGGCAAATCAACGGTGCTGCGCATGATCAACGCAATGATTGTCCCCGACAAAGGGCAGATCGAAGTGCATGGCCAAGACATTCGCGCAATCGAACCCGAAAACCTCCGGCGCGGCATCGGCTATGTGATCCAGTCGGCTGGGCTTTTTCCGCACTGGACGGCGGCCGATAATATTCTGGCGGTGCCCCGCCTCCTCAAATGGAGCGCCTCGAAATGCGCTGCGCGGCTCGACGCGCTTGTCGCTTTGTTGGGTATCGATCCGGCTCTTCTCAGCCGCTATCCGAGGCAATTGTCCGGTGGTCAGCAGCAACGCATCGGCGTTGCCCGCGCGCTTGCCGCCGATCCGGACATTGTCTTGATGGACGAGCCCTTCGCGGCNNAGCCGGCTCATCCAGACAGGCGCCCCGGCTGCCGTTCTCCGGGCACCGGCGGATGATTTCGTGCGCGGTTTTCTGGGCGGCGAAGATTTGCAGCTCCGTCTTCTCGACCTCGTGCCGGTCCGCACGCTTATGAAGCGAGGCAAGAGTAACGCCACTGCGACGATTGCTGTGGGGGCGAGCCTCAAAGAGGCTCTAAACATGATGCTGGCGCGCCGCTGTTCGTCTCTTTGTGCCGTGGATGAGAATGGGGCGAGGCTCGGCGAAATTCACTTGAACGACATTATCGCGAGGCGCGATGCGATTTGATCGCGGATCGCTCACCGCCGCCTTGACCGGTTTGGGGCGCAGGCCGGGGCTCTGGCTT
>PLUZ01000019.1:0-1706 GCA_003162995.1 Methylocapsa sp.
TGGCCTCTGCCTTCGGAGGGCAAGAAGCGTGCTCTCCGCCGTTTCAAAAGCTGTCCAGCAATGCGGCGCCCGAGCGGGAAACCGCAGCTTCCGGACACCAGCTTGGCAACGGAAATTTACCGTACTAAGGGCTCGATTAGTACGGGGGCGATTGGCTAAGATATTGAAAAATCAGGCGCGGGCGAAGGTATTCGAAACCCTCGATCCCAACCTTGGCAAGGGTTTCGGTGCCACTTTTTAGCCCTGACCACGGTACCTTAGCCGCCAAAACCGAAGATCGGCATCCCCGCGGTTGGATGCTCTCGGTCGTAGCCCTCACCACGGTTTCCGAGCCATGGCAGCTCGCAGGCGGGCGCCCACCGCTTCACCTGCGGCCCGGATTGGGTCCGCGGATAGGTGCGCGTAACGAGCCGTCGTTGTCGTGTGCTTATGCCCCAGCAATGCACCAATCAACGGTAAGCTGACTCCGTCCGCTACTCCTATGCTCGCGAAGCTATGCCGAAGGTCATGCAGGCGAACAGAGTCTAGCTCGGCTGCTCTACGCACACGTTTCNNGCTCTACGCACACGATACCAGACTTTATCTAAACCGCTTGTGAGCGCGTCATTTTTTGCGCCACTGATGACACGTGGATTTCCGTCAATGCGTGGAAGCGACGAAAGCAACTCAATTGTCGGCGCATTAAGGTAAATTACCTTCGCCCCCGTCTTGCTGTCAGGAAGGCGCAGACATTGTCTTTCGAAATCGACGTGCTCCCATTTGAGCATCTGCATCTCACCACGGCGGCACCCAGTAAGCAGCAGCAGCTTGATGGCCGCTGAAGGGTAGGGGTTGCCAGAAGCGACCGCCTCGGCTTCAAGTGCCACCGCAAGCCGCGAAATCTCTTGCTCCGACAAAAACCTTTCCATTCTGCGAATTGGCGGCCTCTTGATCCCCTGCGCCGGATTGTCAGGGCGCAACCCTCTCTTGACTGCAAAGTTAAGGATAGTGCTCATCAGCGTAACGCACTGCCCGGCCACTCCGCTCNNGCGGCTGTTTTCCCAGCCTTCACGTTAATCAGCAGGCGTTCAAGATCAGCACGTGTCAACGCATCCACTCGCTTGCATCCAAGCAACGGAATAATGTGATGCTCGATTCGGCCTTTATCGCTACGGAGCGTCGATTCCTTCTTGTGAGCGATACCCTCCGCGAGATAGAGTTCGCAAAGCTCGGTAACGGTCAATGCTTTCTTGTCGCCCGATCGAGTCTTGGCCGGGTCACAACCATTGGCGACCTGCCCGAGGAGTCGCTTCGCTTCACCTCTGGCCGTTTCAGGCGTCCAAGGCGACCCGTGCTTGCCGATGGTGACTTTGCGCAAGGGGGCCGCGCGGCCGCAGCCGGCGCGATAGTGCAGTATGTAAGTCTTTGTGCCACTTGCACGGGCGCGAATACCGAATCCTTTGATCTCCGTATCCCAAAGAGTCGCCTCGTCCGCACCGCCGGGAACGACGAGCCCGTCGACCGTTCTTTTCGTGATTTTTCCTTTCATTGATCGACACCTCTAAGGCACTTTGCGGGTATCACTGGGGTATCACGGTGGAGCGTAGTGTTGAGCAGTATATCGGATTCAAAAGCATTTAAGTCAATATAATCATTAGATAAATGTGTTACCCGAGGGCTATGGGCGGCACTCGGCGGCCAATTACGTCGGATTTTGATTCCGCCAT
>PLUZ01000019.1:1745-2865 GCA_003162995.1 Methylocapsa sp.
CGCCATGGGAAGCGGTCGAGAAAGCCTGACTCAAAGCATCGGCTTATCTGATAATGTCCGTTATCAGATATTCAATCCGGTCGGAATTCGGCAGGTTGGAGCTGAAAGGATTCTCCGCATGACGCGCATCGTCGAACATCGCTCCGCTCTGCCCTTCGGTACCGTGGTCGAAGTGCATGTGCATCGCGGTCCTGTTGCCGGCACGCCGATGCTCGCAACCGTCAACGTCACCAAGTTCAGCAGTCGTCCTGACCCGGATTCCTTTGTAGATCCGCTGCCCGTCGCCGACGCGTTTCTGCAGGCACTCGCCTATGCCGAGCGGGCCGGGATCGCCTGCGTATGGATCGATGACCCAGACGGTCATTTCCCGCCGGAGAAACGGCCGATGCATGACGTGACTTCATCATGACATCGCGCGTTGCCGCGCATCGCGTCATATCCGGGTGTTCGCGGTGGCATGAGGACGCGACCCGCCAAGGAAGACGCGCGGGTGAGACAGCCGGTTAACTCGGATCGTTTGCTGGGAGCTTGGCTCAGCGGAGGCCGAGCATTTTCTCTTGTGCTGGCCAGGCGTGGGGCAGAGCTTGCGTAAGGTTCAAGACCGTCAGACCGGTGGGGGCGGTGCTGTCGGGGATCGCCTAAATGATCTTCGGGGAAAGAAACGCGAGCGGCACGAGGTGGCGGACATGGCGCTAGGCGAGACCTTCGGCAGAAACGATTTCGTNNCCTTTCTTGGGTGGATGGTTCTGGGCAAAAGGGATCGTCAGCTTGGGTGGAAATATTGCCTCGACTGCTGCCTCTGATTGGTCCAGTTCTGCTTTGCTGTGCAGAGTGACCACAACCTGATCTGTTTCGACATGTTGGCTGATGAGTTCACGGTCCAGGATGCCATTTCCGGTCAGAGTTTTCTCCTGATCGGTTCGCCGTGCCTTCCTAACTGCCTTGCAGACAAGAGCCTCGACATCGGGCGCCGATACGGTCTGCAGGAGGGCCTAAGACACATAATACCAATACCGAACGCCCTTTTGTTGGCATGGCTCGGGCTCATCGGAACGCCGCGATCGTCGAAGTTCAAACCCGCGAGGATGGCGGTGAAACCGCCAGGGGGACCGCAAGCCCA
>PLUZ01000342.1 GCA_003162995.1 Methylocapsa sp.
CCGCGCTTGTCCATGAGATAGACGACACCGGTATGATCGACCGTATAGTCATTGGGGTTCTCGCCGGGCACCTTTTTTGCGTAGACGCGAAAGGCCTTGGCGATGGCCTCGATTTTCTGGTTATCGCCAGTCAGCCCGATGATGCGGGAATCGAAGTTTTCAAGATAGGTCTTCAAAACATCCGGTGTGTCGCGTTCGGGATCGACAGTGACAAAAAGTGCTGAGACCTTTTTGTCAGCTCCCATCTCCTTGAAGACCGCCGAAATATCGAAGAGTGCCGTCGGACAAAAGTCCGGGCAGTGCGTGTAGCCGAAAAACACGAGATACGGGCGCCCAACAAGATCCGCATTCGTCACCACGCGGCCGTCCTGCCCGATCATGGTGAAGGAACCGCCAATCTCAGGTGATTCGAGAGTCGTGCGCCCTGGCATAACGGCATAAATCACGCCACCGAGCGCGACGAGGCCAATCGCGAAGCCAATGACAATAGAAAGAAGCTGGCGGGAAGCCTGCTTGCTGGGACTCTGCTTCCGGGGAGTCATCTTCGAGACACGCTTCATGCCGGGTAATTAATCAAAATGTGCGGCTAACGCCAGAGCCGATATGTTAAAAAAAATCCTGAGCCATGCGAGCCCATTTCTTAAAGTTCAGCTTGAGGCATGCTGCCTGGCGCGGCGTCTTGCCAGTCCACAAGGCTAACGTTATAACCTTCGCATGCGATATTGCCCGCGCCAGGAACTGCCATGAGCGTTGCCCGCGAAAGGGTGAAGGCCGAAGCCGCCGCCGCGCCTGCCTTCTCGCTGCTGCGCCTGTCCTCGCTTGCGCGTTGCGGCGGCGCTCTGATTGTGATCGCGGGCTTATGGGCAACGGTATTTTGGGCGCTGGCTTGACAGGTGTTTTCATGGATCCTTGGCTCTTCGTGCGACGGATGGCGCTTTGATGGAAGTAGCGATCCGCTTCGAAGATCTCACGCTTGGCTATGACCGTCATCCCGCCGTTCATCATCTCGACGGCGAGGTTGAGAGCGGCGCGCTGCTCGCGATTTGCGGCCCGAACGGCGCCGGCAAATCAACCTTGCTCAAGGGCATCGCCGGAACGCTTGCGCCGCTCGAGGGCTCGATCGCCCTGCCCCGCGTAAACCCTCGCGACATTGCCTATCTGCCGCAGGCGGCCGACATCGACAAAACCTTCCCAATCAATGTGTTCGATGTCGTTGCCATGGGGCTGTGGAAGCGTTGCGGCCCATTCGGAGGTATTTCCCGGAACGAAACCTCGAAAATCCGCGAAGCTATCTCGGCGGTTGGGCTCGATGGATTCGAATCGCGCGCAATCGGAACGCTTTCGGGCGGCCAATTGCAGCGGATGCTGTTCGCCCGCCTTCTCATGCAGAATGCCACCCTTATTCTGCTTGACGAGCCGTTTACAGCAATCGACTCCAAAACCGTCGCCGATCTCCTTGGCCTTGTCGCGCGCTGGCATGCGGAACAGCGCACCGTGCTCGTTGTGTCGCATGATCTCGATCTCGTGCGGGAGTATTTCCCGCAAACTCTGTTGCTCGCGCGGGAAGCAATCGCCAGGGGGAAAACCGAGACCGTCCTTACCCCTGAAAATCTCTTGAAAGCGCGCGCCATGATCGAGGCCTTCGACCGGGATGCGCACGCCTGCGCGCGGGCGGCATGAAGCGTCGCAGCGATTGCCCGCATTTGGTTTTGCCTAACTTCTTGGAGTGCGCGCTTGCAGTTGCATGATCTCTTCATTGCGCCTTTTGCCGAATTCGCGTTCATGCGCCGCGCGCTCGTTGGCTCGCTCGCGCTCGCCATCGCCGGCCCGCCGCTCGGCGTGTTTCTGATTTTGCGCCGCATGGCGCTGACCGGCGACGCGATGGCCCATGCGATTTTGCCGGGCGCCGCGCTCGGCTATCTCGCCGCTGGCCTGTCGCTCGGGCCGATGACCATCGGCGGTCTGGCGGCGGGCCTCATCGTGGCTGTCGGCTCTGGGGTCGTCGCGCGCACGACGATCCTGCGCGAGGATGCGTCGCTCGCGGCATTCTATCTGATCTCACTCGCGCTGGGCGTCACCATCGTCTCCTTGCGCGGCTCGAATATCGATCTTCTGCATGTGCTCTTCGGCAGCGTGCTGGCACTTGATGACGCGACCTTGATCCTGCTCGCCGCGATCGCGAGCGTGACGCTCATTGCGCTCGCGGCTCTCTACCGGCCCCTTGTGCTGGAGACGATCGATGCTGGTTTTCTCGCCTCGGTCAGCCGTAGCGGCGGCGTTGTGCAGATCATGTTTTTGGTGCTGGTCGTCCTAAACCTCGTCGGCGGATTTCAGGCGCTTGGCACGCTTCTCGCCGTCGGCATGATGATGCTGCCGGCCGCGTCCGCGAGGCTGATCACCGATGACATGACCCTCATGATCGCGGCCGCCTCGGTGTTGGGAATGCTCGCGGGCTATGCCGGGCTCATCGTTTCCTTTCACGCCGGCCTGCCCTCGGGACCGCTCATTATTTTGGTCGCGGGTCTCATCTATCTCTTGGCCCTTATATTCGGCCCGGCCGGCGGACTTCTGCGCCGATTGAAACCCGGACGGCATTTGGAGGCCTAAATCCCTCGGATTACGGAGATTTACCATGGCACGATTACGTTATGTTATAACCTTGGTCCTTGCTTGCGCGGACGCGGCGAGCGGATGGCCGGCACAAGCGCAAGCCCCAGAAAAGCTGCCGGTCGTCGCGACCTTTTCAATTCTCGCCGATTTCGCCCACAATGTCGGCGGCGAGCGGATCGAGGTCACGGCACTCGTCGGCCCGGATGGCGACACCCACGTCTATCAGCCAAAGCCGGCCGACGCGAAAGAGCTTGGTGCCGCACGGCTCATTTTGGCGAACGGCCTCGGTTTGGAGGGCTGGATCGATCGTCTGATCAAGGCGTCCGGCGCAAAGGCCCCGGTCATTGTCACGACAAAGGGTATAAGCCCGCAGCAAATGCGCGAGGAAGGGCGTATCGGGCCAGACCCGCATGCCTGGCAATCGATCGCCAATGCCAAGATCTATGTTGCCAATATCCGCGACGCTCTGATCGCTGTCGATCCCGGCGGCGTTTCGGTCTATCGTGTCAATGCGAATAATTATCTCGGCAAGCTCGACGTACTTGAGAAAGACGTCACGGCGGAAATCGCGAAAATTCCGCCGGGGCGCCGGCAAATCATCACGACCCATGACGCTTTCGGCTATTTCGGGACGGCCTATGGCTTCCGCTTTATCGCGCCAGAAGGCGTTTCGACGGAGACGGAGGCAAGCGCCCGCGACGTCGCCAAAATCATCCGCCAGATCAAGGCCCAAAACATCCCGGCGGTGTTTCTCGAAAATGTGACCGACCCTAGGCTTGTGCGAAGCATCGCCGCCGAATCAGGGGCGAAAATCGGCGGCACGCTTTATTCCGACGCACTTTCTTCCCCAGACGGCCCGGCCGGCAGCTATATCGAGATGATGCGCAACAATATAAGGGAACTCTCCGCCGCGCTTGCGCAATAGGAAGCGGCCTTGACGCGCGCGTTCAACTTGAAGACAAGCCTTTTAGGAAACCCAGCCGCGCGTGCGCACAACCATCGCGGCGGCGCCACGATCGGGCGATCTTTTACCGGAGTTACGTATGGCCGAAAAAATCCCCGTCACCGTGCTCACCGGCTATCTCGGCGCCGGCAAGACGACGCTTTTGAACCGCATTCTCACCGAGGATCATGGCCGGAAGTTCGCCGTCATCGTCAATGAATTTGGCGAAATCGGCATCGACAATGATCTGGTCGTCGNNATCGAGGGCTTGCTGAAGCGCCGGGGCAAATTCGACGCGATCCTTGTCGAGACGACCGGCCTTGCCGATCCCGCCCCCGTGGCGCAGACCTTCTTCGTCGACGCCGATGTGCGCGAGGCAGCACGGCTCGATGCGGTCGTTACCATCGCCGACGCCAAATGGCTCGCCGAGCGGCTGAAAGACGCGCCGGAAGCCAAGAACCAGATTGCCTTCGCCGATGTGATCATCCTCAACAAGACCGATCTCGTCGGGCCAGATGAACTCGACGAAGTGGAGGCGCGAATTCGCGCGATCAACCCTTATGCCAAACTTCACAAGACCGTGAACTGCGCGGTGCCGCTCGACGCGGTACTCGGACGCAACGCCTTCGACTTGCAGCGTATTCTCGAAATCGAGCCGGAATTCCTCAACGGCGCAAACGATCATGACGATCATCATGATCACGATCACGATCATGCCCACGGCCATCACGGTCACCATGATGAGCACGATCACCACGCGTCCCATGGTCTAAAGCATTATCACGACGAAGACATGCAATCCGTCGCTTTGTCGATCGAGGGTGATATCGATCCGGAAAAATTCATGCCTTGGCTACAAGATTATGTGCAAAGGGAAGGCGCCTCGATCTTGCGCGCGAAGGGCATCCTCGCCTTCAAGGACGAGCCGAAGCGTTTTGTCTTCCAAGGCGTGCACATGCTTCTCGACGGCGATCTGCAACGCGACTGGAAGCCTGAGGAAAAGCGCGTGAGCCGTCTCGTTTTCATTGGCCGCAACCTTAAGGAAGACGAGATCACCCGGGGATTCATGAGCTGCGTGGCGTAATGCTTGAAGCGAAGCAAAATTGGCCTCGAGCGCGTCCTGATCAAATGGACTCATTTGATCGATAAGGACGCAGCTTAGATTCAAAGAGTTGGAGCATGTTCTGATCGAAAAAGTCGAGCAACTTTTTCGGAACATGCTCAAGCGCGGAAGAATAAGATCATGGCCAATGCCTCGCTTACCGCCAATGTCACGCCGCTCGATGCCGGGGCCCCCGTCGCCGCTGCAGGTTTTCTTGGGCCAATCCCCGCGCTGGCGCTCGAAGACGGCACCGTGCTGCTAACCGCGCCGGGCGCCGGTCAGCGTATCGCCGCACATCCCGACTCTGCCATCCTCGTTGCCGTTGTGGCCGCTGGTAAATTCCTGACCGGCGGCGATGATGGCCGCGTCGTGGCGGTGTCGTTGGATGGCACCGTCGAAGACATCGCAAATGAAAAAGGCAAATGGATCGACGCGCTCACGGCGCGCTCCGATGGCGCGATCGCCTGGTCGAGCGGCAAGAGCGTGCGCGCCCGCGATGCGAGCGGCGGTGTGAAAGAATTTACCGCACCTTCGACCGTGCGGGGACTTGCCTTCATGCCGAAGGGCTACCGGATCGCAATCGCCCATTACGATGGTGCGAGTTTGTGGTTTCCGAATACCGCCGCGCCGCCCGATCCATTCCTATGGAAAGGCTCGCATCTTTCGATCAGCGTTTCCCCGGACGGGCGGTTTCTCGTGACCACGATGCAGGAAAACACGCTGCACGCCTGGCGCGCGGCCGACAAGCAGGACATGCGCATGAGCGGCTATCCCGCCAAAACGCGCTCCTTGTCCTGGTCCTTCGATGGACATTGGCTGGCGACATCCGGCGCGGATGCTGCGATTGTTTGGCCGTTCAAGGATAAGGAGGGACCGATCAACAAGGCCCCGCTCGAATGCGGCGCACGAGAAGCGAAAGTCACCGCTGTCGCCTTTCATCCGAAATCGCTCGTCGTGGCGCAAGGCTATGAGGATGGCTTTCTGTTGCTTTGCCGGATTCCCGATGGCGCCGAGATTCTGGTACGCGCTTCTCCGGTGGGTGGTCAGGCGATCAGCGCGCTTGCTTGGGATGAGGCGGGCCGAAAACTTTTGTTCGGCACGGCGGATGGCGCGGCGGGCCTTCTTGATATGCCCAGTTGAGACAGGTTTTAAATCTGTCATGCTGCGACATTATAACTCGGCGTTTGCCCGGTTTCCTGATGCCTAAAGGAACCTTGAGATGAAAATCGCAGATGTGCGTGCGCGCGCTTTCGCCATGCCGCTCAACAATCCATCCTATCCGCCCGGACCCTATCATTTCTATGATCGTGAATATTTCGTGGTCGAATATCTTACCGATCCAAACGCCTTGCGCGCCGTCGTGCCAGAGCCCCTCGAAATAACCGACCCAATCGTCAAATTTGAATTCATCCGCCTGCCGGATACGACCGGCTTCGGCGATTTCACCGAATGCGGCCAGATGATCCCGGTCAGCTTCCGCGGCGAGAAGGGAATCTACGTTCATTCGATGTATCTCGACGACGAGGCTCCGATCGCGGGGGGCCGCGAGATTTGGGGGTTTCCACAGAAACTGGCGCGTCCCACGCTGCGCCACGAGAGCGAGGTGCTTGTCGGTACGCTGCATTTCGGCTCGGTGCTCTGCGCCATGGGGAGCATGGGGTATAAGCACGAGGAATTGGATCACGGCCCGATCCTGGGCGAACTTGGCGAGCCGAATTTCCTTCTCAAGATCATCCCGAATGTCGATTGCGGGCCGCGTATTTGCGAGCTTGTGCGCTATCACTGGCAGGATGTTTCGCTCAAAGGGGCCTGGGGGGGTCCAGCGGCGCTTCAGCTCTTTGCCCATGCTTTGGGAAATGTTTCGAAACTTCCGGTCCTGGATGTGATTTCCGGCACCCATTTCATCGCCGATGTGACGCTTGGCCTTGGCGAGGTCGTGCATGATTATTTGACGAAGGACCAAGGGACGCCGGTCCAAAGCCTTTCCCTCGAAGCGGAGCCGGCGCGATGAATGAAATTCGTCCACCGCGCGCAAAGGCGCCCAAAAACAACATCTCGGCGATCGCCAACCGCTACGACCGCGTCGCCCTGGTGCTGCAAGGCGGCGGCGCACTGGGCGCCTATCAGATCGGCGTCTATCAGGCGCTTGCGGAAGCCGAATGCGAGCCAAGTTGGATTTCGGGCGTCTCCATCGGTGCCATTAATTCCGCGATCATCGCCGGCAACGGGCCGGAAAAGCGGCTGCAAAATCTCGAAACTTTCTGGTCCACGGTTTCCGGGCGCAAGATCTGGGCTTATACGCCGGAAGGCGACATTTTTCGCGATTTTCGTAATCAGACAAGCTCGCTGATGACGCTGCTCTTTGGACAACCGGGGTTTTTTCAGCCACGCTTGCCCAATCCCTGGCTGCATCTCCCCGGCGCGCAGGGCGCAACCAGTTATTACGACTCCGGTGCTTTACAAGACACGCTCGAAAAACTTATCGACTTTGATCTTCTGAACGATGGCCGCAAGCGGCTCAGCGTCGGCGCGGTCAATGTACGCACCGGCAATTTCGTCTATTTCGATACCGAGAAGCAAAGGATTGGGCCCGAGCACATCATGGCCTCAGGTGCGCTTCCCCCGGCGCTTCCAGCGGTCAAGATCGATGGGGAATATTATTGGGACGGCGGCATCGTCTCCAATACGCCCCTGCAGCACGTGCTGGAGGAGGACGGCAACCACAATATGCTGATTTTTCAAGTCGATTTATTGC
>PLUZ01000322.1 GCA_003162995.1 Methylocapsa sp.
GCCGGGCGCAGGTAGCGGCAGGCCCCGATCCGATCGAGATTCGGGATGCTGCGGAAAAAGCCAAAAGCGGCACGCCGACGTTCGGCGCCATCGCAGACGCGCTCATTGCCGCGAAAGAAGTGGAATGGCGCAACGCGAAGCATCGGGCGCAATGGAAGATGACGCTTCAACATTATGCCGCGCCATTGCGTTGCCGTCCGGTCGATCAAATTAACACGGCTGACGTTCTCGCCGTCCTGAAGCCGCTCTGGCTGCAAAAGCCAGAAACAGCGTCTCGTTTGCGGGGGCGCATTGAGGCGGTTCTCGACGCGGCCAAGGCGCAGGGCCATCGATCGGGAGAAAACCCGGCGGCGTGGCGCGGCCACTTGGCGCATCTCCTGCCGAAACGCGGCAAGCTAACGCGCGGCCATCATGCGGCGATGAATTATTGTGACGTGCCGGAATTCATCGGCCGATTGCACGAGCGTGACGCAATCGCCGCGTTAGCGCTGGAATTCTGCGTTCTGACGGCGACGCGATCTGGTGAGGTGCTTGGCGCGCGATGGTCCGAAATCGACTTCGAGGGGAAAGTCTGGACCGTTCCAGCCAGCCGGATGAAGGCCGCTCGCGAGCATCGCATTCCCTTGTCCGATCGGGCGCTGACGATCGTCAAAATGCTTGCCGAGGTGAAAACAGGCGATCTCGTCTTTCCCGGCCAGCGAAGTGGAAAGCCGCTTTCGGGGACGGCGATGGAAATGGTCTTACGCCGAATGAAAATCGNNCTGACGGTTCATGGCTTCCGTTCGGCGTTTCGCGATTGGGCCGGGAATGAAACGCATTTCCCGCGCGAGGTTGCGGAAGCCGCACTGGCTCACGTCATAGGTGACAAGGCCGAGCAAGCCTATCGGCGCGGGGATGCCTTAGAGAAGCGGCGAGCACTGATGGAAGCCTGGGCGGGATTTTGCGAACCGAACGCGGGTTCGAATGTGATTTCCCTCACCCGTGCCAGCATTTGATGGTGGATTTCCCCACGCCGACGCAAAGAGTCATTGGAAAACCACGCGCCTGCGCGCATCCATGAACACGCAGGGATAGGCCGGCCAGCCNNGTCAGTTGACGAAGACGTTGTGAAAAAGATTGTCCAGGCGGTCGATCTAGCGCCCGATAAACTGGACCTTGCTGCATTGGGCGCAGATCTCGCTGTACCTAGGGCGAGCGCGGTGTGGCCTCGCGAGATATCAACTACTCGCAAGATACCGCCTTCTGAACGGAGGGAGCACGCCAAGACTATCAGAACCCATGCTGGAAAGCTCTTTTCCGCCCTCAGTTCTACCAACGAAGTTGACGCTCGATTTGAGTTTTGGTGCTTAATTTCAAGCCGTCAACAAGATGAAGGCTTAAAAGCTTTAAGCGAATTTCTAATCTTTCTCCGTCTTCTCATTCGAGACGCAGACCAAATTATTTCAGCCGCAGATGCAGAAATCCAAAACATAAAGGTGAGAAAAAAACGTCTGGTCTCCACCCCGCCGTCGCTTGCGCTTGGCTCGTTCCATGCACCCCCAAGTGTCTCTTGGATCATCGCGTGGGAATTAGCGCCGATTTTCGAGAAACATTTTGGCAAGAAAGCCACTNNTTCGGAAGCGTACGACGATCGAACCCCGCGCGGACCTTTCATTCAATTCGTGCAAGCTGTCCAGCAGCAGTTGAACTTGTTTCCGGGTACAGAAAACCTCGTCTCACCGCAAACCATTGCCACGGCTTTGGCCAGGACGACACCCCAAAGGGCCGAGCAAGCTCTTAGGGACACCCGTGTGCGGGACCTTCTACAGGACGAGCCGTAAAAATTTATCTGATCCGCCCTGTTTTATTCTAGGGTGTGATTTGGTCATCCTCGTTTAGCCGCCAGTGGTGGAGCGGCACCATACTTGAGGAAGTCTATATGACCTTGTCATCCCATGTCCCGATCCGGTCGGTGTTAAGCGACGCGTCGGCCAGCAAGAAATCGTCTGCGCCGAATCGCCCGCGCGCACGCCGCATCAATGACGCTTGCGACGCGCTGCAAATATCACGAAGCCATTTGTACGCGCTTGCCGCCGCCGGGAAGATCAAACTCATTCGCATCGGTGGGGNNGGTGGGCGCACCCTTGTGCCTGAAGCAGAGATCGATCGGCTTGCCGAGGAGGGGAGTTGACATGTCCTCAAGAACATCGAACGCGGCTTCATTGGCGGCGGGGTCTGGCAAGGCACACGTTCTCATGCGTGACGGCCGGGAACATCGCCGAGATATCACAAGGCGCCTCTGCAATCCAACATCGACGCGCGCTGTGGCTCCTCAGATTCTCTGAATAGACGAGGCCGCTGGATGGACGTCAGCGCGGATATCTTCTGGTGCTCGGTGTCTCGATGTCTGCGCTCGATCAAAATCCGGTGGGTGACTGTGCACCGAATCGTGCCGTGCGCATCCCGTCCCCCACTTAATGCCGACAGAACCGCTCCAAGCGAGTTGGTCTCTGGATGCTGCAGCAACATCTCGAAAGGATTGTTTCATGAGCAACGCAGCTATTGATGATCTGCTCACGCCGAAGGAAGCAGCTTCGTTTCTTAAAGTGTCGTCGTCGTGGTTGGCGAAGGCGCGGATATCGGGTCATGGCCCGCGATTCATCAAAATAGGTCGCTCCGTCCGTTACAGCCTGCAGGCGCTCGAAGAGTTCAAGCGGGCGAACGCGCGGGGCTCCACGTCCGAGTATGAGCGTTGTGCGGGCCCCGGCCGTCCTGCAAAGCAAAAATCGGGCGCGGCGGTGTAGGCCGCGCTCGTGTTCCTTTTCTTGCACCAAAACGTCTCGTCGCCATTCGCGTGAGCTACTTCGGCGTGTTTGAGCCCGCCATTGTNNCAGGCAGTCGGACCAATTGAAACAACGGGCATCGATGGGAATGTTGATGAAAGAATATAAAACGAGATATTACTCACGTAACTAAGATTAGGAACGAATATCACTATACACGTATCCAGTATATGCTTGACGTAATCCTAATTTACTCCAATATGAAACCCAATCTACCTAAATCAAACCCCGTGCTCCAAAAGGCCCGCCCAATGAACGATCTCACCCCATTGACCCTCCCTGTTGCCGCCTCCGGCGGCGTTGAAATCGGGCTGCGCGAGCTTTCCTTCGAGGCGGCCATCGCCGCGATCGCGGCCGACCCGGATCTGCCGGCCGACGTGAAAAACCATTGGCCCTGTTCGCTGCGCCGGATGGCGGCGTTTCTCGACCGGCCGATGGCTTTGGTCCCCGCGCGCTGGACAGCGGTTCGCATTCCGGCGAGTCGGTTGAAGGCGACCCGGCTTGGGGTCACCCAAAAGACCCTTGCCAATCATTTGTCGAATGTCCGGGCCGCACTCGCTTGGATGCGCCAGGAAAAGCGTGTGCCGGCCCGTGGCATGCGCCTCTCGCTTGAATGGGAGGCTTTGCGGGACACATGCCCCAGATTGCCCCACCGGGCGCGTCTTTTGCCGCTCATGCGATTTTGCTCCGCGCGCAATATTGCGGCGAGCAATGTCGACGAGGCGGTCATCGACGCCTTTCTGGAGTATCGCCGGTGTGCGACCTCGCTTGCGGCGGACGCCGCGGCCCGGCCTTCCTTGGCGCGACATTGGAATGATCTGGTGAGAAGGGTTCCCGGCTGGCCGAGCCAGCTTTTATTCGAGCCGCCGTCGCGCAAGACGGAAGCGTTTCCGCCCTGGGAGGCCTATCCGATTGGCTTGCGCTTCGAGATCGAGGCCTATCTCGAAAGTCTCACCCGGGTCCGCAAGACGTCCAAGGGCAAGCGGTTTCCGCCGGCCAGGGCGACCACGATCCGAGGACGGCGGGCCACGCTCGAAGCGGCGCTCAGNNGGATCTGACCTCTCTTTCCTCCTTTCTCGATCCTGCCGTTAGCCGGCGCGTCCTTGACGCCTATTGGGCAAAGAACGGCGAAGAGCCATCCATCTTTACGATTAACCTTGCCATTCTTTTCGTCGATATCGCGCGGGGCGCCGCTTGCTTGCCGGCCGAGAGGTTCGAAGATCTCGACGACATGCGGGCCGAACTCGAACATCTTCGTCCGGAGGGCATGACCGACAAGAACCTCGCCGCCATCCGCACCTTCATGCAAAGCGAGGCCTGGCGGGAACTGCATCATTTGCCGCAGGNNTCGGCACGATCCGCATTGGGGAAAATCTCATTCGAACCGGCGGACCGCAAACGCCCTATCGGCTTGTGTTTCCGAACTATGATGTGAAAAACCGGGTGAAGCTCGACTTCCCGCTCGATGCCGAGCTGACTGCGCTTATCGACGATTATCTGTTCAACTA
>PLUZ01000008.1 GCA_003162995.1 Methylocapsa sp.
CGTCATGGGGCAACCTGAGCGAAAATAGCCGGCCTCGCGCATTGTAGCGCCCGGGCGCCCGCTGTCGAGCGGCTGAGTTTGCGCCTGTGAAATTCCAGAGTCTCACATTTAACGTCAGCACGGCAACGGCGGCTAGCCTCAAACAGGTTCATCTGTCTGGCGTGCACCTGAATTCGCGGAAGCCCTGTTTTCCGTTAGCTGCCATGGCCGGGGGTTGCGAGCACTTCGGCGTGCCCGGTAACATTCGTGAATCTAGCCGGCGCGCCGGCAAATTGGGCTGTAGCGGCGCCTTAAAACCCTGCGATCGGCCCCTGCGGCGGCGCTGATGTGCCGCTTGCACTCCTCCGGATCGTAGATGCCGGCGAGGTCTTGAGAGCTGTTCGGCGCAAAGGGGATGTCGCAGTCNNGACTTCCTGCGCCACAGATCCGAGCCGCGCCGGCTGACGTAAAAGTCGTCTCTCGCGCCCGCTCCGCCCGGCATGCGACTCCCCAGTTATGACCGCTGTCCTCGGCTAGCGATGTTCGTCACGATAGTATTATGGGCAATTCGCCGCCGTCCACATCCGTGGCCCCAACGCGTAAAGGTTCCCTCGCTTGTGAAGCACAACAGATTTGTCAAATTGGGCTTACCCAGCGGATACTGACACATCCGATCCAACAAAATGTCCCATTATGGGCTCCCAATCTGCTAGAATAATAAGGTTTCGTCTACCCGAACCTCACCAGCCCACGGAGTACCAGCGTCGTCCCGCGATGACCCGATGCCACCCCATGCAAGGCTGCTCTCATAGGATTTGATCATAAGTTATTGGAGTAGATATTATGCTCGTCGTCAAACACCTGACTGGGCCCCTTAAGGGACAAGAAGATCGGATCGACCCAAAATTAGATAAAGTGGTGTTCGGCCGAAAAGCCGATTGCCAAATCATCTATCCGCCGGAAGAGACAATCGTTGCCCGCGAGCACTTCGCGCTCATGCGCAAGCCGCCAGGGCCGGCCGGCCACTGGACAATTGATTTATTCGGCGAACCATTCGTAGCGGTCGATGGCGTTGCCGCCGATCAGGGGCAGCAAGTTTCACAGGACACGGTATTCGAGCTCGGGAAAAAAGGCGGCCCCTCGTTCAAGGTTCACTTTGAAGCCGATGCAACGGTCGACAACCTCCCACAGACCGACTCGCAGTCCCACACAGCTGGTCCACGCGCCGTCGCCGCTTTTTCGCGGAAAGTCGCATTTCTCGGTTTGGCGATCGCGATTGTCGCTGGTGGGGCAGCAACCTTTTATCACTTCAGCACGGCAAAATTGCAGATCGGCAGCGATGTGCGCGACCGCCTGACGCGTTCGGTGTTTCTGGTTAATACACCCACATCGGGGGGCACGGCCTTTCCGATTGGCCCGCACCTATTGGCGACAAACTCTCATGTGGGCGAACTCTACGAGGAATTGAAGCCTGGTCAAAAAATGGTGGTGCGAAGCCCGGGACGAGAGGGCAAGATTTATGAAGTCATCGATCACAAGCTTCACCCCGGATACCGCGCGTTCGAGAAGTTTCTTGAGCAAGATGTCCTTCGCAAACGAACCGCTCAGCTGTACGTTCCTGGTTACGATGTTGCCCTCTTACAGGTCAAAGAAGAACTTCCGGCAGATGCAATCCTAGAGCTTGCGACTCTCGACGAATTGCAGTCGCTTGCGCCTGGCGCCGTTATTGCGACGGCCGGTTATCCAATGGAAGGCGTCATTGGCAGCCCCGTCCAGAGTTACGGAGCAACCCCGGAACTCCATGTCGGCACTGTCACGGGCTTCACTGATTTCTTCTTTTTACCGACCGATTTTGCGAGATCCCAGCTCATGCATGACGATCTGCCGGCGGCCGGCGGTTCGAGTGGCAGTCCCATCGTCGGGCGCAGCGGTCATGTCGTGGCGCTCCTTAATGCGGGTAACAGCTACAGCCCAGGGCAGGGCGAGGCGCGTGTCCCCAGTGGCGTGCTCGTCAACTACGCGCAAAGAGTCGATATGCTGCGGCACCTGCTCGACGGCGACGCTGACAACGAGGTTGCGCAAGATCAAAAATATTGGGCCGAAAAATTCGCGATCTTTCCCACCGGAGCTAAAATTGCGGTCAACCGCATCACCAACCAAATTCGAGAACACGAGAAAAACGACAATATCAAACTGGTCAGCGTGAGCGAGGAAACGGGCAATCTATCGCAGCAAGACCGTGTCAACAAAGGCACGGAGGGTTTCCAACGCCAGGCCGACCATACTGTTGCCGTTTCGGGTGGCTCTGAATATGCCATCCTTGCCTATGCTTATAATGGATCGCCGCTACAAATATGGGTTTATGACGGAGGCAAACTTCTTGGCCACGGCGCCGACGACACCATTCTCCCCTATGTGCTCTACAAGGCGGCAAACGACACGAAGCTAGACGTCTGGGTCATCGGACCTGAGGATCAGGACGTGAAGTATTCGTTCCAGGTTTTGAAGATCGCGCCGGCCCTTGAGGCCAAATAAATCGCTCATGCCTCTGAACGGGAGGCCTAAAGCCGGTCAGACTGTTTTGGCGCGCCTTCTCGCCGCGGTCACGGTTCAAGCCGCGATCAATGATGCNNGTGAAATGGCCGGTGCTGTAGCCCGCTGTATTCGGCGGCTCAGGACCGTGCGCCGGAGCCGCCGCAATCGGCGATAGAGTTAAGTCTCACGGTTTGAACTCGGTAGAGCTTTCCACCACCGCTTTGAAGAATTTCGCGACAGTTATGATGTAGTCCGCGGTGACACCTGTGAATAAAGGCAAATCATAAGAGAAAATCAAATTATCTGATGACCGGTAAGCTTTGACGCTAACTTTTGACCGATTCCAAGCATTTAACCAGGCTTGGTTCACACTAGGAGATTTGCCGAAATTGGCGAAAATCTCCAGGGTGCGGCACCCGCCGTCATTTTCACAATGTTCCGTAATCACACCGCTGTAGAGGTCCTTACCCCAGAACTGCGCCACAACCCATTTGTTGTGTTTGTCGTCTTCCACGACTTCGCTGGGGACGGATGCCGCGTTGAGCAACTGCACGACCTGGTCCGGCGTGAGTTTCGTGATCAGTGCGCTTTGTTGTTCGGCGGACGGAGCGTTTGCCGGGCCGCCTCCGGGATGGGGAAATACGGGTTGGGCAGTGGCTGTCCTCGCGAACGCGAGCGCTGCTATGACAATGATTGTTGTTGCCAAGGAACGCATTGAATACTCCTTCGATTACGGGCAATCTTCCCCCGGTCTTGCGTACCGCGAGAAGCGGGTACGGAACAGTTTTCGATAGCGTCTTTCTACGAAGCTCGAACGCTGGTGTATCCGGTTGCTTTGGTGATTGAAAGGCCAAATTTTGCTGGTATCATTCCTTATGATGCCGCGACAAAGGAAGGATGCATTGCGCTATGAATAATCTCGTGACATGTGGTTTAGCTGCTATGGCACTGAGTCTTTCGGTTTCGGCTGCTTCGGCGGACGCGACATTTACTTTGCAGGATCTGTCGCACAATGCCGCCAACGATAATGTGTTGCAGATGAGCAAGGACCAAAACGCGCTGCCATCGGCGAGTTTTGGAATGCTTTCCCAAAAGTCTATCGACTCGGCCCTGATTTCGCCGGAAAAAACGCCGCGTTTATCGGGTTTCGATGCCATAAAAACCACCAAAGCCCACCAAAGTGCACAAGCGCGTGGACCGTTCAATCTCGAGAGTACGACCTATAGCACGAGCAGCCGTGCTAGGCTCGAAAGGGAAGACTTACGGACAAAGTAGACGGATTGCCATTTCCTCGCGAAGTGAGCGCCGCGTCCGCATCGCATGAATCCAGCGTGACGCTGGATCTCTGGAGCGTCACTTCAAGATGGCAGCTTCTCGGCCATCGATGCCTGGATCGTTAATGCGATGTCCCTGGCTGAGACAGAACGCCGTCGTGGCGACGCGGACAAGAGACGAGCGAGGAGGATTGCCAAGGTGCGGGGAACTGATGCGGTGATGAGTTCGCGCTCGATCGTGCTTGCCCTGCGTGCGCCGGCAAGAAACCCGCGTATGCCCCGGACTGGCGGATGCGGTAACTTTCCGAGGAAAAGTTCGTAAGCGATCACGCCCAAGGAATAGAGGTCGCTTCTTGCGTCGACCCATCCGCCTTCGATCTGTTCTGGTGCGGCGTAATTCAGGGTTTTCGGTCCGTCTTTCGACTGGTGGACGCGTCCGATCGCGCTAATGCCGAAGTCGATGATCACGGGCGAAATACTATCGCGCAGAATGATATTCTCCGGTTTGAGGTCGCGGTGAACGATCGCCGCTGCGTGAATCGCCGCGAGGCTATGCGCCAAATGGGTCAGCAACCCGAGCTTCTCGGTGAAATGGAGCTTGCCCTCCATAGCCTCGCGAAGAGTCGTCCCTTCGACGAGTTCCCGCACGAGGAGAGCGTCGCCATCCGGCTCGAGCAGCAGGCCGAAGACGCGTCCGACCCCCGGATGTTGGACACGCGAGGCCGCCGCGACTTCCATCCGGGCGGTGTCGAGACGATCCGCGTGAACGGAAGGATCATAGATGCTTCCCAGGTGCAAACACTTAAGCGCGACCTCGCTTCCGAGTTCGAGATCATAGGCGCGGCTCACGGAGCCGAAGCCGCCGGCTCCGAGTGGACGCCGCCGGACAAAGCGGCCAGCGGACCCAGCGTTTACCGGCGCTGGATTCAAACCTNNCAACCAAGCGTTTTGCGAGCGTCCGCGCGCCGCGACGTGTTCGCGAACTGTGTCGGCATAGCCCGAAAGACCGCGCGCCACCGCCCGCCGAAGCGCCGCCGCGAGTGTGCGGTCGGCCTCTTCGCCGCGATCCAAAAGACCAAGGATATCGCTTTGCAGGAGACGCGCGCCGACTTCCCGGCCGGCGAGGTCATCTTCGGCATAACGCGCGATAACCGCGTCGATAAGGCCGAGCGCTTCTTTGAACTTCTTTTGGGCGAACAAGGTCTCTGCCTCAACATGCGCTTGTTCGACATGACTGAAATTATCCGGGTCCTCCGGAATCAATGAACGCGCCTCTTCCAGGATCGCTTCGGCGTCCGCGATCTTCCCTTTCCGCACGGCCAATCTCGCACGTTCGAGCATGGTAAGATGGCGCAGGCGATCCGTCGCCCCGGTAAGATCGAGGCAGGCCAGAGTCGCTTCCGCTTCCGCAAGATCGCCCGCGACGACGAGTGCCTGCAAGGCGTTGATGCGTGCGCGGCGTATTTCCACGGCGGAGAGATCGACCCCGCCGATGTCGATGCCGCGTGCAAGAAAGCGATGCGCGTCACGCGGACGGCCGATCTCGATCTCGAGCCGTCCGGCCTCGAAGAGAGCGAGAGCCAGATTGAGGCGATTCTCGCTGTCCTCGGCAATGACCCGCAAGAGCGCCAGCGAAGCTTCGCGTCCGTCGCCGCGCCAGCTATGCACGAGCGCGATCGAACGCCACACCTGTGCCGTGCCGGTGCGGTCGCCGAGTCTTTCGTAAATTTGGCGCGCTTCGTGAAGATCGCCCAGCGCCTCACCGGGAAAGCCAAGCCGGTTCATCGCCAGGCCGCGCAGATGGAGGAGTCTC
>PLUZ01000246.1 GCA_003162995.1 Methylocapsa sp.
CAGTTTTGTCCGATTGAGCCCCGGATACGGACAAAACTGATGGTTGAAAGATCAGCCTCACTGCAAATTTCGAAGGGTGATGGCGCCTAAGGTCACGCGGCCCATCCTTCGAGACGCGCGCTTTGCGCGCTCCTCAGGATGAGGGCGAGGCTTTTGAAATAGGCACAGGGAGGACGCCTGACCGCGCCAAAGTCGCGCCCTGTCCAGCCATTTATTTTGCGAAATTTTTTGGCTGTGTGGATAGCGTGAGCCCTTTCCGCCAGGCCAAAAATTTCCTCCTTTTTGCCGCGCCCCTATGCGACAAGAAGATGACTGTTGAACTGATTCGGCGCCCGCCACGCGCGGACGCCGGTCGAGAAACACCATGCCAGCAATCGACAATCTCCCTGTAAGAACCCGCTTTGCAAGCGGCACCGACCCCGATCCCACATTCCGTCTGGCGCCGCACAATATCGAAGCGGAACAAGCGCTGCTCGGCGCGATCCTCGTCAACAACGACGCTTTCGACCGGGTCTCCGATTTCCTCAAACCCGAGCATTTTTCCGAGGAGATGCACCGGCGGATTTTCGACGTCGCCTCGCAATTGATTCGTGCCGGAAAGCTCGCCTCGCCCATCACCTTGAAGACTTTTCTGGGCGAGCATGATCTTGGCGGTGTCACCGTGCCGCAATATCTCGCCCGGCTCGCGGCGGAAGCAACGACTATCATCAACGCCGAGGATTATGGCCGCACCATTCATGATCTCGCCCTGCGGCGCGATCTGATCCTCATCGGCGAGGATATCGTCAACGCGGCCTATGACGCGCCGGTCGGTGTGAGCCCGCGCGAACAAATCGAGGAGGCCGAGCGCAAGCTCTACTCCGTTGCCGAGACCGGCCGCTACGAGGGCGGCTTTCAGCGCTTCTCGGACGCCCTGACCACGGCCGTCGATATGGCGGCGAAGGCCTTCGAGCGCGATGGACGCTTGTCGGGGATCGCGACTGGCCTCACCGATCTCGATCGCTACATGGGTGGCCTGCAGCCGTCCGATTTGATCATCGTTGCCGGGCGCCCCGGCATGGGCAAGACCGCGCTTGCGACCAACATCGCCTTCAANNATCGTCGGCTTTTTCTCGCTCGAAATGTCGGCCGAGCAATTGGCGACCCGCATCATCGCCGAACAGGCGGTTGTTCCTTCCTACAAGATCCGCCGTGGCGATATTGGCGAGCCCGAATTTCACCGCATCGCGCAGGCCGCGCGGGATATGCAGACGATCCCCTTCTATATCGACCAAAGCGGCGGCCTTTCGATCGCCCAATTGGCGGCGCGGGCGCGGCGGCTCAAACGTCAGCGCGGTCTCGACGTTTTGGTGATCGATTATCTGCAATTGCTTGGCGGCTCGAAAACGCGGAGCGACAGCCGGGTGCAGGAAGTGACCGAAATCACCACGGGCCTCAAGGCCTTGGCCAAGGATTTGAACGTGCCGGTGATCGCGCTCTCGCAATTATCGCGGCAGGTCGAGAACCGCGACGATAAGCGTCCGCAATTGTCCGATTTGCGGGAATCTGGCTCGATCGAGCAGGACGCCGATGTCGTCCTCTTCGTCTTTCGCGAGGAATATTATTTGAACAACAAACAGCCCCGCGAGGGAACCGAAGAGTTCATCAAGTGGCAGGCCGACATGGAAAAGGCGCATGGCAAAGCCGAAATTATCATCGGCAAGCAGCGGCACGGCCCCACAGGCACCGTCGAACTTGCTTTCGAAGCCGAGATGACACGGTTTTCCAATCTGGCGCGTGAGGACAGCCTGCCGGAGCATTTTTAGCGGGCATTGCGATTGGAGCTAAGTCTGAAAAAGTTGCTCGACTTTTTCGGTTTTGACATGCTCCAACACTTTGATTTTGAGCTGCGTCCTTATCGATCAAATGAGTCCATTTGACCGGGACACGCTCTAAGGACCGGCGATGGCCAAATCTCACGCTTCCTTCGTTTGCCAAAATTGCGGGGCCGTCGCCCAGCGTTGGCAAGGCCGCTGCGAGGCGTGCGGTGCCTGGAATAGCATCGCCGAGGAAAGCGCGGCCTCGGGGATCGGCGCCAGAGCCACGCAGGGCGCGCGCAAGGGCCGGGTTTTCGGCCTTTCAAATTTGCACGAAGCGGACCAGGCGCCGCCGCCGCGCGTCACGACGGGCATTGGCGAACTCGACCGCGTGACCGGCGGCGGCTTCGTGCCGGGCTCCGTTCTTCTCCTTGGCGGCGAACCCGGCATCGGCAAATCGACTCTGCTTATCCAGGCCTGTGCTGCCATGGCCGCGAAGGACCGGCGCGTCGTCTATATCTCCGGCGAAGAGGCGGTCGATCAGATCCGGCTGCGCGCCTTGCGGCTTGGCCTTGCCGCGGCGCCGGTCGAACTCGCCGCCGAGACCAGCGTCGAGGATATTGTCGCGACGCTCTCGCATGGCAAGCGGCCGTCCCTTGTTGTGATTGATTCTATTCAGACGATGTGGACCGAGCTTATCGAATCGACGCCTGGCACCGTCTCGCAGGTGCGCGGCGCCGCGCATGCGCTGATCCGTTTCGCGAAGACAACCGGCGCGGCGGTGATTCTTGTCGGACATGTCACCAAGGATGGCCAAATCGCCGGTCCCCGCGTCGTCGAACATATGGTCGACGCCGTGATTTCCTTCGAAGGCGAGGGCGGCCGCAACTTCCGGATCTTGCGCGCGGTCAAGAATCGCTTTGGCCCGACAGATGAAATCGGCGTTTTCGAAATGACCGGGCGCGGGCTTGCCGAGGTCGCCAATCCGTCTGCTTTGTTTCTGTCTTCGCGGGACGCCGCGGCCCCAGGTGCTGCCGTGTTTGCCGGAATGGAAGGCACACGGCCGCTGCTCGTCGAGATCCAGGCTCTCGTCGCGCCGAGCCCGCTTGGTACGCCACGCCGGGCGGTCGTCGGCTGGGATACGGCTCGGCTCGCCATGGTTGTCGCCGTCCTTGAAGCCCATGCCGGCGTCAAGCTCGGCCAATATGATATTTATCTCAATGTTGCCGGGGGTTTGCGTGTCGGCGAGCCGGCCGCCGATCTTGCCGCCGCGGCAGCGCTTGTTTCTTCCTTGAGCGGCATCGGCCTTGCCGCCGATTCGGTGTATTTTGGCGAAATCGCCCTTTCGGGAGCGATCCGGCCGGTCGCGCATGGCCTGGCGAGGCTTAAGGAAGCGGCAAAGTTAGGCTTTTGCCGTGCCACCATCCCGCAGAGCGCGCCGGAGAATGGCGAAGCCCAGGCGAAAGATCTCACGGTACGAAATTGCACCCATATTTCAGGACTCGTTGCGGCGATAGCGGCGGGAAAAGACCCATCGAGCAAGAGAGAGATAAAACGCGGCTGAAATCTCGCTGATAAGGGTGCATGCCGGGCGTGTGGTCCGCACCCGATTGGAAAGACACTGGACATGGTTAGGCCCTTGCTTTGTCGCGGCGATTAAGAGAAAAGCCAGCCTATTCGACGATTTTTCTAGCGCTCGAGGCGCACAGGCCGCGAAATATAACCGTGAACCGAAGGGACGAGGACCAAAGCTAATGCCACCATGGCTCGATCTCGGCTTGATTGCCGTCGTCTTGATTTCCGCCTTCCTCGCAATGTTGCGCGGCTTTACCCGTGAAGTTCTCGCCATTGCATCGTGGGGCGCCGCGGCAGTCGCGGCTTTCTATTTTCACCCGCTCGTCGTGCCTTATGTCAAAACTTATATCAAAGCCGATCTCAACGAGAACGTCGCCCGCGGGCTCGCCGCCGCTGCGGTTTTCTTGGTCACCTTGATCGTCGTATCCGTGATTACCGTGAAATTGTCGGATGCGATCCTTGATTCCAAGGTTGGGGCGCTCGACCGGTCGCTGGGTTTCCTCTTTGGCGCGGTTCGGGGGCTGCTTCTGTGCGTTATCGCCTTTGTGTTCTTCAATTGGCTGGTGCCAACGCAGACCCAGCCGGAATGGGTCAAGACTGCGCGCATGAGACCGCTTTTGCAGGCAACAGGCGATCAGCTCATGGCTGTTCTGCCCATGCCGGATGATCTTGAAGGGCTTTTTAACAAGCTCAAGAAGCCAAAAACCACCGGTCCCAGCGAGGAGGCGGTGCCCGACACGGATCAGGAGCCAAAGAAGGGCGAGAAGGGAACCTAGAGCGCTTGTGCTGCAGGGGGCGGGACGGCGCGTTGGCGAGGGGCCGCCACTGATTTTTGGGGAAAACGCTTGCTGGTTTGAAGCTGCTTCGGCGTGCCCCACACACAAACTTGATCATGGCCACCTGTTCGTGGCTGACATTTGCTCCAAGGTCAATTATGTAGATTGTAAGACGTTCGCGGCTGGCCGCTCCGCCTCTCCTTGGGGGGGGTTACTTATGCCGGGATTGTCCAATGCCGGCCGTTCGAGGCCGGCGTGTCGATTCGGGGCCGCTTGCGCGTACGCCGGTTAAAGCGCCGTTATTCTTGTCGCATTACAGTCGCGTGATCCCATCGCGAAACCTATATTTGCATTCGCGGATCATGCTTAAAGCTTTGGAGAGGCTGTCGATGGGTGAAGCGGAGGACGCCGCACAGAGCCTTGATTTTAGCCCAGGGCCTTTGGATAGGAAGGATACCGAACCCGGCCCCCTCGATCTTGACCTCGAGGCCGACCGTCTGCGGGAGGAATGCGGAATTTTCGGAATTTTCGGCCATCCCGCCGCCGCAGCGATCACAGCTCTTGGACTGCATGCCTTGCAACATCGCGGTCAGGAAGCGGCGGGCATCGTTACTTTCGACGGCCACAGATATAATTCCGAACGCCGGCTCGGTCTTGTCAGCGATCATTTCTCCAAGGCATCGACGATCGAGCGTCTGCCTGGAGAATCCGCCATCGGCCATGTGCGTTATTCGACGACGGGCGAAACCATTCTGCGCAATGTCCAGCCGCTTTTCGCCGAACTCAGTACGGGGGGCTTCGCGGTCGCGCATAATGGCAATCTCACCAATGGGCTTTCGCTCCGCCGCGATCTGGTGCAAAGTGGCGCAATCTATCAGTCGACCTCCGACACGGAAGCTATTCTTCATCTCGTCGCGCGCAGCCGGCGCCCGCAAATGATCGACCGGTTCATCGAAGCCTTGCGGACGATTGAAGGCGCCTATTCTCTCGTCGCGCTCACCAACAAGAAGCTGATCGGGGCCCGCGATCCGCTGGGAATCAGACCGCTGGTGCTTGGCGAAATCGATGGACATTACATTCTCGCCTCGGAAACATGTGCGCTCGACATCATCGGCGCGCGTTTTGTGCGCGATATCGCGAATGGCGAAATCGTCGTGATCTCCGAGGAGGGCGTCGAGAGCCTGCGGCCGTTTCCGCCAAGGCCCGCGCGGCCCTGCATCTTCGAATATATCTATTTTGCACGGCCGGATTCAATCGTGCATGGAAAGCCAGTTTACACTGTTCGCAAGGCGATGGGCGCCGAACTCGCACATGAGGCGCCGGTCGAAGCCGATGTTGTCGTTCCTGTACCGGATTCCGGCGTGCCAGCGGCGCTCGGTTTCGCGCAATATTCCGGCATTCCATTTGAACTCGGCATTATCCGTAATCACTATGTCGGCCGTACCTTCATTCAACCGTTCCAATCCGGCCGCGAGTTGGGCGTGCGTTTGAAACATAGCGCCAATCGATCGGTCGTCACGGGCAAACGCATCGTGCTCATCGANNGCCGGTGCGCGCGAGGTGCATTTCCGGATTTCCTCGCCGCCGATTACCCATCCCGATTATTATGGGATCGATACGCCGGAACGCGATAAATTGCTCGCCGCGACGCACACGCTCGACGAAATGCGCAGCTATATTGGCTGCGATTCGCTCGCCTTTCTTTCGGTCGATGGCATCTACCGGGCCATGGGAGAGAAAGGCCGCGATCCGGTCCGGCCGCAATTCACCGACCATTGTTTCACGGGGGATTACCCGACAAATCTCACCGATATCGGGGGAGACACCAAGGCCCAGCTGTCGCTTCTCGCCGAGGTAGGGTAGGGCGTTGCGAAGGCACCGGGGCGATGCTTGAATAAATTGCATGCCTCTCCCGTTTGAAGGCCGTATTGCCCTTGTGACGGGCGCCTCGCGCGG
>PLUZ01000535.1 GCA_003162995.1 Methylocapsa sp.
CGGTTGGCGCGCTGGATTCAGGAATTTAAAGCTCTATCGGCTAATCATCGGCGAAATCGCCGATGATTAGCCGATAGAGTGGGGTGCCCCGAGCAGGCGTCGATTTGCGCTACCACTGCCCTGGCTTGCGCCTCGCGCGTCCTTCGTTTATGCCGCTGCCTTCTCCACATCGAAGGTTTGGGTCCCCATTTGTCTCTTGTAGAAAAGCCCGTCGCGATTATCATGGGCAGCGAATCGGATTGGGAGACGATGCGCCACGCCGCCGCCCTTCTCGGCGAACTTAAGATCGGCTTTACAGCCCTGATCATCTCGGCGCACAGGACGCCAGACCGGCTCGTTGATTTCGCGAAAGGCGCAAAAGCAGTAGGCTTCAAAGTAATCATCGCTGGGGCGGGCGGCGCCGCCCATCTTCCGGGCATGACAGCCGCGCTGACCAGGCTTCCGGTTCTCGGGGTTCCAATCGAAACAACGGCGCTCGGCGGGCAGGATTCATTGTTATCGATCGTGCAGATGCCAGCTGGCGTTCCAGTCGGCACCTTGGCGATAGGTAAGCCCGGCGCGATTAATGCTGCACTTTTTGCCGCGGCGATCCTCGCCTTGGCCGACCCGGCGCTCGAAACCAGGCTTTCCACCTGGCGAGTGGCGCAAACCGAAGCGGTGGCCGAACGGCCGTCGCAGGAGGACTGACCGGTGCCATTCGAACTTGTTCCCGGTGCGACGATAGGGATTCTTGGAGGTGGGCAGTTGGGGCGGATGCTCGCTCTAGCGGCGGCAAAACTCGGGCTTAAGACCCATGTTTATGCGCAAGACCCCGAGAGCCCGGCATTCGACGTAGCAAGCGCGCGAACGATCGCTCCCTATGAAGACGAACTGAGATTGATGGAGTTCGCGGGTAAGGTCGAGCTTATCACCTTTGAATTCGAGAACATCCCATCCCGTGCCGCTTCTATTCTTTCGGATGCTTGTCTTGTCAGGCCGAGCCCCGAAACTTTGGCCATTTGCCAGGATCGCCTCGCCGAGAAAGAGTTTTTGACGGCGGCTGGAATTAAGACGGCGCCCTATATGCGTGTGGACGATGCCGGCGCGCTCGCACGCGCAGTGGCGCAAATCGGTCGCCCTTCAATTCTGAAGACGCGTCGCTTCGGCTATGATGGGAAGGGTCAAATTTTGCTTCGCGAAGGCGCCGATTTGGCGGTGACATTTCGCACGCTTGGCGGAACGCCTGCGATTCTCGAAGCTATTGTGCCTTTCGCCAAGGAAATCTCAGTTGTCGCCGCGCGTGCGCCAAGCGGTGAATTCGCTGCTTACGACGTCTGCGAAAATCTCCATGAAAATCATATCCTCAAGTCCACCCGCGTGCCAGCTCGCCTGCCCCCCGAGATAGCGGCCGAGGCTGTCCAGCTAACACGGGCGATTGTGGACTCGCTTGACTATTCCGGTGTCATTGCGGTCGAAATGTTCGTTGTAGGAGAGACCGGCGGCGCGAGTGATGCCTACCTTGAGCTTTGCGTAAACGAAATAGCACCACGTGTCCATAATTCCGGCCACTGGACCCTTGAGGGTGCCGTCACTTCTCAGTTCGAGCAGCATATCCGGGCTATCGCGGGCTGGCCGCTTGGAGCCGCCAACCGCCCGGGAGCACAAAAAAGCGAGCATGTCGAAATGGAAAATTTGATAGGCGAAGATGTGCTTGTCTGGGCAAAAATCCTCGGCGAACCAGGAGCGAGCCTACATCTTTATGGCAAGGCCGAAGCGCGGCCGGGCCGCAAAATGGGCCACGTGACACGCATCATACCCGGACCGGTCCGTGAACGCGCCATTTAGCTTTACAGATAGCGCTGATTCTGGTAACGGCAGTGCTTAGCCAATCAGGTGCTTTGCAGCGCCGGGTGGTTTATACCTTTTGTTCCGTTTGTTTCATTCCATCATGCGATGGCTGAGGCCAAATCCAAGGACTCCTGCGTGCAAGTTCTCGTTCGAGACAACAATGTCGACCAAGCGCTGAAGGCGCTCAAGAAAAAGATGCAGCGGGAAGGTATTTTCCGCGAGATGAAGCTCCGTGGCCATTATGAAAAGCCTTCGGAAAAGCGGGCTCGCGAAAAGGCGGAGGCCGTTCGCCGAGCACGCAAGCTAGCCCGCAAAAAACTTCAGCGTGAAGGAATTCTGCCGATGCGGCCTAAGCCTGTGGTGGGGGTTCGTTGAGCGCTTGGATTGGCGCCATTAGAGCATGGGCCAGATAACCAGTACCCATTTTCTGGGACTATGCTCCACCATTCGGCGGACCGGCGAATGGGACAAGGGTGACCGGATGATGATTTTCGCGCCCTTTGTTAAAATAGCATCGCTGGCACAACGGAGCGCCGTTGCTTGCGCCTTATTGCTGGCCATTTCCCTGGCCCTAGCCGGATGCGAAACGGCGACCAACATCATGGGCAAACAGGGAACCGGCGTCGCGGAAGTGGCCAACCAATCGCCGCAGGAAGCCTCCGCCAACCTTGCTTCTTTGACCGACGTCATTCAGCGCAACCCAACGAGCGCTGAAGCCTACAATACGCGTGGCGTTGCCTACGCAAAGATTGGCAAATTTCAAGAAGCGATCGCTGATTTCAATCAATCGATCAAGCTCAATCCAAATAATGCGGCCTCGCTCACCAACCGGGCGCTGGCTTATCGGCAGGTTAATCGCGAGGATGCGGCGCTATTCGACTTTAACCGCGCGGTCGAGGCTGATCCCAATCATGCACCGGCCTATCTCGGCCGCGCCAATCTGTTGCGCGTTCAAGGCAAGCTCGACGAGGCTCGGGCCGATCTTGACAAAGCAATCAAACTCAATCCTGAGAATGCCCAGGCTTTCCACGCAAGAGGGTTGATCTATCAACGCGAAGGCTTGCATGAGCAGGCGATCACTGATTTCGACAACGCGATCGATCGCGATCCCTTCGCGGGTGCGCCTTACCAGGCCCGCGGGCAAAGTCTGATCGCTATCGGCAAGAGTGACAAGGCGATAGAAGATTTCAACGCCGCTCTTAACGTAGACAACAAGAATGCCGATGCCTGGGCTGGCCTCGGGCTCGCCTACGAAAAATCCGGTAATCGCGCCAAGGCGATTGAATCCTATCAGCGCGCGCTCGTATTCGATCCGAACAGTCAAATTGCCAAGGATGGCGTCGCGCGTATGGGGCGGGCGTAAGACTTGCTTATTCGAACTATGATCATTAGAGCGGAATTGGTCCAATTAGAGCCAAATTCCAAAGAGTTTCAGATATTTTTGGATAAGATTATGAGATAAAACAATTAGGCTCAGGACCCATTAATTTCCTTGTCCATGAAGCGAACGTCTGATTCACTGCAGCGCGGGGAGGCGCTGCCATGGGTGATTTGATTTTGCTGTCTGAGGCGCAGATGCGCCGGATCGAGCCGTATTTTCCACAGTCGCATGGCATGCCGAGGGTGGATGACCGGCGCGTGATCAGCGGGATTGTTTTTGTGATCCGCAACGGCTTGCGCTGGCGTGATGTGCCACCCGGCTACGGCCCGCACAAGACGATCTACAACCGTTTCGTGCGCTGGAGCCGGCTCGGGATCTTCAACAAGATTTTCGCCGCGCTGGCGCGCAAGGGTAGCAAGCCGCACCGACTGATGATCGACGCGACCCATCTAAAAGCGCATCGCACCGCCGCCAGCCTTTTAAAAAAGGGTCTGTTCCCAGATGTATCGGCCGCACCAAGGGCGGCTTGAACTCGAAACTGCACGCCGTGTGTGATGGCTATGGGCGACCGCTGATCATGCTGCTGAGCGAAGGCCAAACGAGCGATTTCAAAGGTGCGGCTTCGATGCTCGCCGCGTTGCCTCGAGCCAGGGATCTCCTCGGCGACAAGGGGTATGACGCCGGCTGGTTCCGCCAGGCTCTCGCCGAGCGCGGCATCGCGGCGTGCATTCCGTCGAAATCCAATCGGAAAATACCAATCGAACATGACCGAAAGCTCTATCGCCAGCGTCACAAAATTGAGAATATGTTCGGCAGGCTCAAGGACTGGCGGCGCGTCCACACCCGTTACGACCGATGCGCCCATACTTTCATGTCAGCAATCTGCATCGC
>PLUZ01000325.1 GCA_003162995.1 Methylocapsa sp.
CTGTAGATCTGCTGTCTACTGTGACAAATCACAATATAATTGCAGTGTCGCTATTCAGCAACACCTCGGCGTTAGTTGCGGCTTTTGAGACAAATACGCAGCGGCTCCAATTGACTGTCTTTATGTTTCTGCAATTCTAGCAAAGATAAACAATCAGCAAAAAACTAGAGATTCCGAGTCCCAATGGATGAGGCTCGTCCTACCGCCAGAGCCGGGAGAATCAACGATGCGCCGATTTAAGAGCCACTCGCAAAATGCGGGGCATCACATGCGCACTTCTTTACGCAAAGAAGAAAGCGGCGTTGCTCGTGCGTTGGCTAGGAGCGCAGTCAGGAATGGCGGCAAGCTGCGGATCTCGGGAGGCGCCGCATGTCTTACGATGACCTTGCTGGCCGGTTGCGCGGTCGGCCCCGATTTTCTCGAGCCGGCCGCCCCCGATGTGACGGGATATACAAGGGAACCGCTCAAAGCTTCGTCGGCGTCGGCGGGTTCCGGCTTGGGCCAGGGACAACGCTTTGTTCAAGATCTCGATATTCCGGGCCTATGGTGGGCGACGTTTCATTCGCGCCCGCTGAACGATCTGATCGAAGACGCGCTGAAACATAATGCGGATCTGCAGACGGCTCAGGCCGCCTTGCGCGTTGCCTATCAAAATGCTGAGGCGCAAAAGGGCGCCTTCTGGCCGCAAGTCGGCGGCAATTACAACAGCCAGTCCATAAAAGTCGCCGCCGAGGTTTCGCCGCCGGGATCGACTCCCGGGGACTATCTCCGCTTACACACGTTCCAGTTGGAAGTGGCCTACGCTCCAGACGTCTTCGGGCTCGTCCGCCGCGAAGTGGAATCAACAGAAGCGCTAACGGCGGTGCAACAGTATCAGCTGGAAGCGACTTATCTCACCCTCACGTCCAACGTCGTCGCCGCGGCCGTGCAGGAAGCCTCGTTGCGGGGCCAGATCGAGGCCACCAGAAAAATCATCAAAATCGAAAACGACCTCTTAGGCCTGCTGAAACGCCAGCTGGCGCTCGGTCAGGTCGCCGTGGCCGATGTGCTGGTCCAGGAGGCGGCCCTGGCGGCGGTGGAACTGCTGTTGCCGCCGCTCGAAAAACAATTGGCGCTGCAGCGCGATCTGCTGACCGCTCTGGCAGGGCGCTACCCAAGCAATGAAATCGAGGAAAAGTTCACCCTCGCGTCCCTAAAGCTCCCGCACGAACTGCCGGTCAGCCTGCCGTCGGCCTTGGTCGAGCATCGCCCGGATGTGAAGGCCGCCGAAGCCACTCTGCACTCGGCCAGCGCCGCCATTGGCGTCGCTATCGCGAACCGGTTGCCGCTGGTCAATTTGACCGCGACTGTCGCGACCAGCGCGACCAATTGGGGGCTGCTCTTCATCGAGCCGACCTCTGCTTATTTGCTCATGGCAAGCGCGACGCAACCGCTCTTCGACGGTTTTTCCTTGTACCATAAGCAAAAGGCGGCCGAAGCCGCTTATGACCAGGCCGAGGCGCAATATCGCAGCACGGTCATCACCGCATTCCAAAATGTCGCCGACTCGCTACGCGCGATCCAGGCCGACGCCCGTGAGCTCAAGGCCGCGGTGCACTCCGAGGATACCGCGCTGAAAAGTCTCAATATCGTGCGCAAACAGGCGGAACTTGGACAAGTGAACAGCCTCGCCATCCTCAATGCGCAGCAGACCTATTTGACGGCTTTGCTCACCCGCGTCCAGGCGCAAGCCAGCCGTTTCGCCGACACGGCAGCGCTTTTCCAAGCCCTCGGTGGCGGCTGGTGGAATCGGATGGACGTTGCCCCGAATGTCGACGACTCTCGTAGCTCCGGGTGCCTCGAGTTTCTGGGGCCGATCATCTCCCCCTGCGTGCCGGTTCCTTCCGCGGCTGGCGTGAGTGTACAGCCGCAAAGCGATAAATCCTGAGCTTAAGTGATTCCAAGCACGTGAGTTTCTCGTTGCGTAAGCGATTCCCATTCCGATCCGATGATTCCATCTTGCAGGCAAGCGCTCTCAATCACGATCGCTTCAAGATGAGTGACTGATGGTCTCACCCTCTTTGTTTTACCGCATGATTTATCCAAAAGGTCTGCAACTTTGAACCCGCCGTAGCTGCGAGTCGGAGTTCGATCACCCGCCGGTGTAGATGATGATTATTTATTGCGATGGCGGCCGTCTTCGCGATCAAAGCCGCCCGCATCGCCGTCACTGGACGTGTTCGTCACCGCAAGCCGGCCTTCCTCCGCCTTATAGAAATATTGCGAGCACACGAGCCATCCCTTGAGAGGCCGCAAAGGAAGCGCACATAAAACAATCAGGAGCGGCAAAGTCGTGACGAGGTGAACCCACCAGGGCGGTGCGTAGGCTGCATCAAACCACAGGGCTAAGCCAACGACGGGAAAGGACATTGCAGTCATTGCGAAAAAGGCAGGTCCATCCGCCGGATCGGCAAATCCATAATCCAAGCCGCACACATCGCAACACGATGCCAGCTTCAAGAAGCCACGGAAGAGCTTGCCTTTTCCACACTGAGGGCAGCGACCTCGAATCCCCCTCGAGAGGGGGGCCTTTGCCGTCCATGGCATCGTCAAGCTCCGGCTGAATTTAGCTGCAATACATGCATGTGACCGGCGCCAAATGCAATTAGGGAAAGCTTGCGCTGGGCGCCAGCGTTCCTCAGGGGGTGGCGCGTTAGTCCGGCATGACAAACGCCGAGCGCCTTTGGAGGTTGCACCTCGGCGGCGGAGTTGGTCCCGTCTACGTTTTCAAGGCTCAGCCCGGCGCCATCGTAATGGATGGTTCCTTTGGTTCGACTAGGCTGGCTTGGCGGATGCGTTTATTGGACACGCAAACTCACGCCGCTCCCCATCGACTGTTCTGCCTCGCGCACCACGGTGATGGTGCGCACGAGGCTTGAGGGATTGACACTGATCGAGTCGATACCAAGGCCGGTGAGGAATTGAGCGATTTCCGGGTAGTTCGCCGGGGCCTCGCCGCAAATGCCGACGTGCCGGCCATTTCGTTTTGCCCCGGTAACGGCCAGCCGTAGCATTTCCAACATGCCTGGATCGCGCTCGTCGAAATCGAACGCTACGATTTCAGAATCGCGGTCCACCCCGAGCGTGAGCTGCGTGAGGTCATTGGAGCCAATCGAGAATCCATCGAATACGGCAGAAAACGCATCCACCTGGATGACATTGTTCGGGATCTCGCACATCACGTAGATCTCGAGACCGTTCCGGCCGCGTTCAAGACCATGCTGCGCCATCACTTGCAGTACGCGTTCGGCTTCAGTCACGCGGCGGCAGAAGGGCACCATGACGCGAAGATTGGTCAGCCCCATCTCTTCGCGGACACGGCGAAGCGCCGCGCACTCTAGGGCGAAGCCATCGGCATAGGCGGGATGGGCATAGCGTGACGCGCCGCGGAAGCCCAGCATCGGATTCGCCTCTTTCGGTTCGAATGCCGCACCCCCGAGCAACTGGGCGTATTCGTTGGTCTTGAAGTCCGAAAGCCGAATGATCACCGGCTTCGGGTAGAATGCGGCGGCGATCGTGCCGACGCCCTCGGCCAGCGTGCGGACAAAAAACTCGCGCGGCGAGTCGAAGTTACGGGCGAGAGCGTTGATCCGCTCTCTATCCGGCGCGGTAACTTTCTCGGGATGGATCAGCGCCATCGGGTGGACGCCGATATGCTCGCTGATAATGAATTCCATGCGGGCCAGTCCAACGCCGGCGTTTGGCATCATAGCGCTGCGAAATGCCAGATCGGGGTTGCCCAGATTCACCATGATCGCGGTCTTTGGCAGCGTCAAAGCGCTGGCGGGCAGACGTGTGACCTCAAACGGTATCTCGCCTGCATAGACCGCGCCCACCTCGCCACCTGCGCAGGAGACGGTGACGCGTTCGCCATTGTGCAATGCACGTGTGGCTGTCTCCGTTCCCACCACAGCGGGGACGCCGAGTTCGCGCGCGACAATCGCCGCATGGCAGGTGCGCCCGCCGTGATCAGTAACGATGGCACCAGCAGTCTTCATCACAGGTTCCCAGTCGGGACTCGTCGAACTCGCAACCAGAACCTCGCCGGGTTGGAAGCTATGTAAATCCTCGGTGCCGTTGATAACCCGCACGATACCCGTGCCGATCTTCTCGCCGACGGCCTTGCCGGACAGGGCCGGCGTGCCGCTTCCCGTCAGTGTGTAAGTCTCGAAAAAACTTGTCGAGCGCTGTGACGTTACCGTCTCCGGTCTCGCTTGCACGATATAGAGTTCACCGTCGTCGGCGTCCTTCGCCCATTCGATGTCCATCGGTTCGGCGTGGCCAGCGCGGCGGGAGTAGTGCTCCTCGATGCGGATGGCATGGTCCGCGAGCTTCAGCACCTCACTATCTTCGATACAGAAGCTGGCGCGCTCGGTCTCGGTGGTTTCAACATTACATGTGGTCGATCCGGTATGGCCTTCGGCATAGATGAGACGCTGCTGCTTCTGCCCGAGCGAGCGGCGCAGCACGGCGCGATAGCCCTGTTTGAAGGTCGGCTTGTGCACGTGGAACTCATCCGGGTCCACCTTGCCCTGGACGATATTTTCTCCCAGCCCATAGATGCCAGTAATGAATACCACGTCGCGGAAGCCCGATTCAGTGTCGAGCGTAAAGATGACGCCGCTGCTCGCCCGATCCGTGCGCACCATCTTCATCACGCCGACCGAGAGCCCGATCTTGAAGTGGTCGAATCCATTGTTCACGCGGTAAACGATAGCGCGGTCGGTGAACACCGAGGCGAAACAGAGACGGCAGGCCTCGATTAGATCATCAATGCCGCGAATATTGAGATAGCTTTCGTGCTGGCCGGCAAAGCTCGCCGTCGGCAGATCCTCGGCAGTGGCCGAGCTGCGCACCGCCACCGCGACGCCGAGGCCATATTGCGTCTCGAGCCGATGATAGGCCGCCTTGATGTCCGCACGTAGCTCTTCGCTGCCGGTGGCATCGTAGACAATCTGGCGGGCTTTCGCGGCTCGCTCCCCCAGCAAGTTGACGTCAGTTATGTCGAGATCATCCAGCAGCGCATGCAGGCCAGCCCATGCTTTTGCCGAAGTAAGTGCGTCGGCATAGGCTGCGACTGTCAGGGCGAAGCCGTTGGGAATCTTGACGCCTGCCTCTCCGAGCTCGCAGTAGAGTTCGCCGAGCGAGGCATTCTTGCCGCCCACTAGAGGGACATCCTCAAGCCGGATCGTTTCGAACCAGCGGATATATGCGGTAGTCATTGCCATCAGGTGCTTCCCAGTTTGTAAGTTGCCGTGCCCTGTTTATGGACCCGTGACCACCTCGTGGTCTGGCTCTGTTTCCGGTTCCCTCTAAGCCTGCAAAGCATTGAGGTGCACCCCGAACCGGCGAGCGCCATCCTTGCTCAGCCCCGATGGAAACGCCAGTCGGGTCGCATGGTCTTGATGATCATCATCTCGGCAAGGTTCTGGCGGGTGAGCAGGCCGACGAGGACCCCCTCGGAATCGGTGACGGCCAGAGCCACGGCCTGCGGTCCGTGAAGCCGGTCAACTACGGCCTCAAGTGGGGTCGCGCTCCCTATAGTCTCGACCGGCGAGCGCATGAAATCAGTGATTGCCGCCTCACGGTCGTGGCTTTTCAGGGCCGAGAGTATATCTTCGCGCACAAGGAGGCCAATCGGCTTTCCGAAAGCGTCCACCACCGGGAATTCGTGCTGGGCGGTCGCAAGCAGCGTTTCGATCGCCGCGGCCAAGTTCGCTTCGACCGGAATCGCGGTAAAGCGCGTCTCCATTGCATCGCNNAAGATCAGGAGTGGATTGCCAAAAAGGCCGAGAAAGCCGAGTGCAAATGCCAAGATCTGCCCAAGCGAGGCCGCGAGTTGCGTCGCTCTAGCGTTCCCGAGTCTCATCGCAAGGAGGGCATGGAGAACCCGGCCGCCGTCCATTGGGAAAGCGGGGATCATGTTGAAAAGAACCAGGAAAACGTTGACGGCGGCGAGCCGTGCAAGAAGCAAGACGCGTGGATCTTCAATCCGCGTCAAATCGCCGGGCTGGATCGTTCCGACGACGAGGAAGAGAAGAAAGGCGATGACGACGTTCACCAGCGGTCCCGCGACCGCGACCGCGAGTTCCTGCGAAGGTTTCTGTGGCATGCGCGGCATGAGCGCCACGCCCCCGATGGGCAGCAAAATCACCTCCGGCGTCTCGATCCCGAAGCGCCGCGCCATGAGGATGTGGCCGAATTCGTGGAGGACGACACAGGTGAAGATGAGCGCAATGAAGAGCAAGCTGTCGCGCGCGGCAGGAAGCCCTCCCTTCTGCCAGGCACTGACTCCGATCCAGGCAAGGAGGAGAAAAAAGGTGAGATGAACCCGCACGGTCGTTGCGCCGAAGCGGCCGATCGTCAGGGACCAGGACATTGGATTTGCTCCATCGCGATTTCACACTGCAAATTATGCGCATGGAAGAGTCAAGGCAAAAAGGTGATATCCGTCAGCCGATCCAGCGAACTTCCGGCGCCTTGCGCGGGACCGGCGGTGGGACGTCTCTCGGATAGCCGACGATGATCGGCGCGACCGGCACACAGCCGGCAGGAAGATCAAGCGCCTTCTTCCCTTCGGGCGTATTGAGGAAGCCCTGGGCGAAGCCGATCCAGCAGGTGCCAAGTCCCATGGCACACGCTACGAGCATCAGATTTTCCGCGGCCAAGGCGCAATCCTCGATAATCCAAGGACCTTGCACCTCTGCAGAAATTAGGATGAGCACGGGCGCGTGGTAGAAGATTTGAAAATTTGGGTCACTGAGCGATGACCGGAAATGGTCCGAATGCGGAGCCGCTGGCATTGTCACGAGCATATGGGACTTGGCGTCACGTGAGATGCGATCGAGCAGGTTCTGATCACGCACGGCTGTGAATGTCCACGGCTGCTGATTTACCGCATTAGGCGCGAGTATGGCGGCGTTGATTAGGCGAAGGATCATTTGCTCGTCGACACCTTGCGTGGTGTATTCGCGAACCGAGCGGCGGCCCGAGATCGCGTCATCGATATCCATCGCGCTATCCTTCCGCAAAGCTGTGCCGATATGTGTTAGCGAATATCTTGCAATCGTGCCTTGCGAGTTGATCCCGGTCAAGTCGCGGGAGCGGACCCGAACTCCAACATGAAATCTCCCACGTGAGATCCTTTAGCAGGCGATCTCGCTTTCTGTCCGGTTCGCCCCGAGTTCCCTGTGCCGCTGGTTCAATCTCCTTATATCAATATCTGCCGAATAAACCGAGAGAGCGCGAGTCCGCAACACCATGACAATCCGGGCGAGACAATTGATCTGCCGCAAGAGTCTGCTTGCAGTTGGGATTAGAAGACTAAAGGAGGCGCGGCATACAGCAAAAATGCCGGACATCAACTGCGACAAAGTCTGCTTCGTCATCATTACGGCATTTGGCTTCGACTCGCGTTGAAGCCGCGGTGGCGCGGGACACATTAAGATAGGGGACGCCAAATGCAAGTACCGCTCGAAATCACTTTTGAGAATTCCGAGCCATCGGAGGCCATTCGGTCCGAAGTCGAAAAGCACGCCAAACGGCTGGAAAAATTCTACGGCCGGATCACAAGCTGCAACGTGGCGGTCGTCGCGCCGCAGACGCGGCATCGGACGGGCGGTCTGTTCAAGATCGATATTCGCATCGCGATGCCGGATCATAAGGACGTCATTGTCAACAAGACTCACGGCAACATGCCAGAGCATGAGCACGTCGGGGTCGCGATCAAGGATGCCTTCGCCGCGGCTCAGCGCCAGATCGAGGACGCCGTCCGCGAGATGCGCGGTCAGGTCAAGCCGCATGAAGCGGAGGACCATGGCCGCGTGTCGAAATTCATGGCCGGTGACGCCTATGGCTTCATCGAGACTGCCGACGGCCGCGAGGTCTATTTCCATCGCAACAGCGTTCTCGACGATGCTTTCGATCGTCTGACAGTCGGTTCCGAAGTCCGCTTCGTTGAGGAACTCGGGGAGAAAGGCCCGCAGGCGAGCACGGTTCGCGAAATCGGCAAACATCATCTGCTTTAGCGTGGTTCATCGGCCAACTGGTTGCTATCATAGATCATGCTTTAACTAAGGATTTTACATGGTCGAGATCTTCCTTACCGAGGCCGTTCGTGCCGAAGGCGCCGATGAAGCGGCTGCCATCGTTCGCGCCCATTGCGAACCCCTTCCGTCGCCCGATGAGGTCGATGAATTTGGCGCATATTTCGATCGTTTTGCGGATGCGAAGGTTGTCCTTCTCGGGGAGGCGAGCCATGGCACGTCGGAATTCTACAAAGCCCGCGCGGCGATCACGCGCCGCCTGATTGAAAAGTACGGGTTCAAAATCGTCGCCGTCGAGGCGGATTGGCCCGACGCCGCACGCATCGACCGCCACGTGCGCCGTCACGCGCACGAACCGTCGTCCGAAGAAGCCTTTTCGCGCTTCCCGGCCTGGATGTGGCGCAATGTTGAAGTGCATGACTTCGTCGAATGGCTGCGACGACAGAATGAGAAATTGCCTACCGGGGCCCGAACCGAATTCCGCGGCCTCGACATCTACAGTCTGGGAAGTTCGATCGCCGCCATTCTCACCTATCTCGACCGGGTTGACCCTGAGGAAGCCAAAGCGGCCCGCGGCCGGTATGGATGCCTCACCCCATGGCAGGACGATCCCGCAAGCTATGGTCGCGCCGCGCTCCATCTCGGCAGATCGCCCTGTGAAGAGGGAGTGCTCGCGGAACTGCGGGCGCTGCTCGACCGGCGGCTCACCTATGTTCGCCGCGACGGCGACTCCTTCTTCGACGCCACGCAGAACGCGCGGGTCGTGCGGGCTGCGGAACATTACTATAGGCTTATGTACCGCAGCGCCAAGGAATCGTGGAATCTGCGCGACCGGCACATGTTCGACACCCTGGTGCGGCTGCTCGCCGCGCGTGGCGGCGATGCGAAAGCCATCGTCTGGGCGCATAATTCGCATGTCGGCAATGCCGCGGCGACTGCTATGGGCTGGCAAGGCGAGTTCAACATCGGGGAGTCATGCCGCGCGGCCTTTGGAGAGTCAGCGGTGCTGATAGGCTTCGGCACCGATCGCGGGACGGTCGCTGCCGCGAGCGATTGGGATGGGCCCATGGAAGTGAAGAAAATCATTCCCGCACGTCCGGACAGTTATGAGCATGTCTTCCGCCAGGCCTTTGTCGAGCGGTCATTGACCGATTGGCGTTCAGGGCAAAAGAGCGAATTGCGCGATGTTTTGTCAAAGCCCAGGCTCGAGCGCGCCATCGGGGTTGTCTACCGGCCAGAAACGGAATTTCTGAGCCATTATTTCGAGGCGGTCCTCCCCGACCAGTTCGATGCCTATGTCTGGTTTGAGCAAACCTGTGCAGTGACTCCACTTGCCGGCGGCCGGCCGCATGGCGCGCCGGATACCTATCCGTTCGGGTTATGACGGACGGCTGCTGGCTTGTGCGCCCGTGTGGCCGCGCGTTTGATATGCACTTGGGACTAGCGTCTGATGAAGATTAGCAGCATTCTGGTAAGAAGCCGACCGCTGACGCCGCCACCGTGTTTTCCACATGTTCATTATCCAGCAGGCTTGGTTGGATCTTCGATGTCGAGGCTTCATTTTCGAGGAGGACTCTCATGAATGCTCAGTCAGGCGCTGAAAAGAATCGAGCCGGCCCCAAGCAAAGGGACAAACATCTTTCATATGACGAGAGTGTTGATGAAGACGCCAAGCTGATCGATGCCGAGCCAGTGGAGGTCGAGGCGGAAGTTCCGGCGGAGGAAAACGAGCCCATCGAGGGCACTACGCAGAACGACAAGCCGCCTCCTCCGGCATTCGAGGAGTGACCGTTAGGTAACAGCGCGCGTCATTGCGCCGAGTCATGCAGGTTCAGTCAGGTAGAGTGGGGCTGAGGTAGCGTTGGAACCAATCTGCGGCATGACCGATCACAGCTTTCAGCGTGCCTGGCTCGGGGAACAGGTGGCTGGCGCCAGGGACAATTTCCAACGCTTTCGGTCCACGCAACCGGGCGAAAGCCCGCTCATTCAGTTCAATGACGGTGAAATCGACGCCGCCTACGATTAGGAGGGTCGGCGTTCGAATGTAATCAAGCACGGCGCCGGCAAGGTCGGGACGTCCACCGCGGGAGACGATTGCTCCTATGCACTCGCCTAGCTGTGCCGCAGCCACGAGTGCCGCCGCCGCCCCCGTGCTGGCGCCGAAGAGCCCGATCCGAAGATGCTGAGTGAGTGGCTCGCGACCGGCCCATTCGACGGCATCAACAACGCGTTCGGCCAAAAGTGGAATATCGAACACATTGGCCCGGTTGACCTCTTCTTCGGAAGTGAGAAGATCGAACAAGAGCGTCGCTATGCCTTGCTCGTTCAGAGCCTCGGCGACAGCCATATTGCGCTGACTAAAGCGGCTGGATCCGCTCCCATGGGCGAACACGACTAACGCCGTTGCTCCATTTGGAATGCATAACGTCCCGGCGAGCCCAATCGGCGGAATGCCGACAGTTCGCGACTCGGCTGCACTCTGCGCCCGCCCGCCCGGCTGCGGCTTCGGACTAGGAGCGGCTCCCGAAAACGGTGCTTTGGTTGGGGGTGGACCGTACTCCATGGTCGTCACCTTCGGCGATAAACAAGAACCGGGATAGGACTAAGGGCCAGAACCTTGAAGGTCTCGTTGTCGAGAACGGCGGTGGAAATTCCCTTCCGCCGTTGCCATATGATTTACCTCTTCGAGACATTTGATCCCAAAGCTCACCCTTTAATCATATAGACTTTTCTTACAATCACGGTTGGTCTTTCGAAGCGTTGATTTGCCTCAAATCAGGGAAACGTAGTCACAACTTGCGTTGCGTCCAATTCCTGGGTTGGCGATAACGAAAACGTGGAATCCCTCATACTCCATCCATCCACGGATGAGATCGTCCTACCAAAGCTCCCACAAATGCAGTCCGCATCGCCTTCATGCCGTTTCACGTGAAAGCAGGCGCGGTGCCCGGTGAGCTTCAGCGCTACGGCGCCTGATCGCCGCACCGCCATCCTTTCGCGCCCGAAGCAAAAGAGGCGACAGGATCAAAAGAAATGCTATTATTTCTCTTGTTTTCTGAGGCAACCATGTCAGCTCATGCATTCGAGGTGCTCTCGCGAGCCCGTAACGAAATTGAGGTGTGCCACACGGCAGAGGGCCACCGCTTCAAGTTTTTTGTTGTCACGAATGCGCACGGCAANNGAGTTCTTTTCCGGCAGTGCTCGCGCTTTCGCCATCACGGTGGCTCATCGGTCTCACGCAATAGATTGAATTCATCTGCGTCGGCGGCGCGATCGAGGTCGAGGCGAAAGAAAAGGGTAGTCGCGTCGAAAGATGCGATCAACGCAACCGGGGCCCCGTTGAAGACCGATCAACACGCTTACCAATATCAGCGGCACGAAATTGAAAAATGTCTGCCCGGCCGAGAATTTGAATTGCGCAGTCTTTTTCTCGCCGTTGTCTCGATGAGGGTCACGAGCGCAATGAAATGCCCGCTTTCCCCGAAGTCATCTTCGAGACTGATCACGGCGATGTTGCCTTGAGGCACGTGCGCTATCGGAACAAGAGCGGAAA
>PLUZ01000204.1 GCA_003162995.1 Methylocapsa sp.
ATGAAGAGAATGATCCGGATCTGCGGCGTCGGACCGCTCCTCGAGGCGATGCGGAAGTAATCGCTCAGTTCAATCGGTCTGCCCTCAACTACCTGAATGTCCAGCCGTCAAAACCGCTGGCGAACACACCGCGTTTTTACACGACCTCAAGGATTATCGCATCCAAGGCCGAGCGCGACAAAAAATCATGCGGCTCACGACCGACGAGTTCATCCGCCGCTTCCTCATTCATGTCCTGCCAACCGGCTTTCACCGCATTCGCCATTACGGCCTGTTCGCAAGCGGCGTCCGCGCCCAAAACATCGCCCGCGCGCGCGAGTTGCTCGTCGCGGTGATCCCACGCGAACAAGACAAGCCCCGCAATGACGCCGATAAACCCGAGCCGCGCGTCCTCGCGCATCCATGCCCATGCTGCGGCGGCCGCATGATCGTCATCGAGACATTCGAACGCGGACGCGCTTCGCGCGGCTTTTCGCTCGGCGAACTCAGGATCGACACATCATGATCGAGATCGCCTCATCCGCGGCGCCGCAACTCGGCTCTCTTTTGCCGCTGGTCGTTCGACCGCGCCGCTCCTGCTCGCCCAAAGATGCTCCGGCCGACTCTCCCGAGCACGGCCGCCGAGAACAATATCATCCCATGACCGGCAAAGAACACCCCATCGCTACGCTCTATCCTTCGAAATCGTCTTTGATGGTCATTGCGACCATTCGCCAACAGACGCTGGCGACTCTCAAATCCCATAGCACGTGCGGCGGATAGGCGCCCTTCCGACTCGCGGTTTCCTTCCTTGGAGGTTTTCGAACGCCGGCCCCGTCTCGGCCCGACGGCAAGCCTCTGCAAAGGGCCGGCATCCGAAAACCTTCACAAACTAAGAAAACCTCGCAACGAGCATATGTCTTCTGCTCGTGCGCCAATAACGGACATAGGGGGCTGGGATAGCATCCGGCGCGACCAGCATAGCGAGACCGGCATCGAGAAACTCTAGATCGTGTCTGTCCCGCCTGCGGCCAGCTCGGCGAGGCGAGGATCGCCGTGCCTCGTCTATCACCTCGTTTCCGGCACTCGCGCCTCGCATGCTTCCCGCGACTCACGGCCGGTCGCCACAAACCCGGTGCCGCCGCTTCCAATGCTGCCGTCCCCCCATGCCGCTGCCGCTCCGCACCGTCCTGGCGCGAAAGCGAAAACGGGGCATGACTTATTATCCTAGCGATTGATTGACGATTTAGCTCAAATGGGTGATGTTTATCATCAGTATTCAACTTAGATTGTTCGGTGTGCCGTTTTGGCATAGCTGATGGTCGTTTAGTCCCCCCTATTGGCCGTCAGTTGGCCCCTGATCTGGCTTGATCTGGTTCGTATTTCCCCCAGATCAGGGGCTCTTTGCGCGCTCGCCCGCACATCCGGCAATCTTTCGCTGGCCTGTCCTCCTACGACCCCGCCGGCTGGCTTGGGGGGAAACGACCTGTGGGTAGCCCGCTCGCGCCACCGCTCGGGCGGCGGCCCCTGGTCTGGGCTCCAGATCACCCAGATCAGGGGTTTTTTCTGAAGCCCAGAATCCAGGCATTTTCGATAACCCTGCATGGTTGTGCATCAGATAGTGAATAATTATGGCGATACACAGTGCACTTACATTACAACTCAAGCGTGGCACGAAGTTTGCTCGTTGATTTCGGCTTCGAGTTTCCTCCCGGAGCTTGTGACAACTTCCGCTGGTTTGGCCAAAGCGTCAGATCAGGGGGCTTTGCGTCCTCATGTCCCTGATCTGGGCCCCAGATCACCAGGATCGGGGACTTTGCCCCTTTCGTCTATCGTTTCGTTTCTGGTAACCGCGTCGTAGGCTTCCCGCGTTGTCGAGGGATACCCCAACCCCGGCGGCTCACGGAAGCTGCGCGTTGGTTAGCCCGGCCAACCCATGCCAGAGTGCCAAGAATTGATCCCACATTGAGGTAATGAGGAACTCAACTATGTGACCCGAGTAGGGGCGCAGTGATCGAACCAAAGTGCGGCTTTCCCGGTCATGGCGCGTTCAGGCTCAATTGTTCAGGGTGCAGATGAGCGCCTGCAAGGCGCCGGGGTTGCGAAGCCTCGGCATAGAACCGTGAAGGAGAATACAGGATGGCCATAAGGAGCGCACCACTTGGAGCGCTGGCCGCCCTGGCTTTGGGCGCGTGCGTGACGGCAACGGTTCCGGCCGCGGCACAAGGTGCAAATATTGCCGGAAGCTGGCCACAAGGTGGAAATATTGCCGGAAGCTGGCCGAGCGGACAAGCTGCGGCAAGAAATACCGGCGGCTCAGCGCCCGGCGCGCTGGCCGGATCGGCGTTTGCGCCTAACAATTTCAGAAGCTGCCATTGGCAGAATTGGCCCCTCTACGATGTCGAGGGAAACTTTGCGGGCTATCAGCCCGTCCAGGTCTGCAATTGATAAGGCTATGTTGAGAGTTTGCGCGCGCCAATTTAATCCTTTCATCCCCCCAGCCTGAATCGCGGCGCATCTTTCGAGCTCGGCGTTCAAGATTGAGAGCTGATGGTCGAGCCGGTCGAGCGTCGCCAGCCGAGCGGCCGTTGCCGCTGCTAGCGCGGCTTGCTCCCGGGCCTTGGCGCGGCGCCGGTACCACGTGCTTCGGCTGATGCCTTCCGCNNCCACGGCTTCTGAGCTGGCTTGCGCGGCATGATGCCGTGCGCGCGGCGATAGCGTTCGCTGCGCAAACGTGCGCGCTCGCGGCGTTCGGATGGTGACAGACGCGTTTGCAAATTGGAATTCCTATTTCTAGAATCCAATATTCGACGCGAGCGCGAATCGATCGTCGCCAGTGCGATCATCATCGCCGCAACAATGTCCGCCGCGCGTGCCGACGTCCAATGCCGAACGGAGTACGATTCGATTGGTGCGGGTGTGTCGTGGACAGAATGCCGAGGCGTATGCTACACGGCCGACGGATCCATGGAGAACTCCTCANNAACTCCTCAAACTCGGCATCGAAATTGGGCCAAACCTCGATCGCCAAGTATATGGCAAGCACAGGAGACCCCCTTCGCAAGGCTGGAGGACATTCCTCCGCAACCACGCGGGGCGCGCCCACAGCGGATTGGCCAGGCTCATGTCGCGAATCAGAAGGCGAATTTCGAGCGGCACCTTTGGTCTGCATCATCGCCATCGGCCCACAAACGCCGCGGTCGCCCAACGCGTAGTGCCACATCATCTCGAATATCGCCGCAACTCGCATGAAATCAAAGATTTGTAGAAATCAGGTGTTAAAGTGCGGTCTGACAGCGAAAACTGGGAATTTGCTGCAGGCTAACCGGGAAACAATGAAGACAAACAGTTCACTTTTCCGTCGCCTGCTCGCGAGCAAGTACGGCAACGGTCTCTCGGTAGAGCCGATCCGCCTCGTCAAACGAGGGTGCGACGCAGACGATTCCAAACTTACCAAACTCCGAGAGAGCCCCAATGAGGTGAAAGACGACGCCCTGTTGTGTCGCGGCATTGAAATGCAGGCCGTTTACCACCGCAATGTCGAGGAGATCCGCGGGCGTGAGCCCATGGTAGATCGACGCCTCCAAATTGTCGGATGCATAATAGCAACAGGACGCACCTGACGGTGAGCGGAACTCGCCACTTGCAGAATCGTATCGCCCATCGGTGAGGTACTGGAGCATCATGAATGGGTGGGTAGTCCCACCCTTACGCAGATTGATCTCGATTGCACGATGCCGCCAGCCACTGCCATCCCACACTGAGAGGAAGTCGATGCCGAAACGTCCCAGAACCCCTCGATCTCGCAAGATCCGAGCGGCCTTCAGTCCTTCCTCTTGAATGTCGAGCCGGTAGGAAACATCCGCAGGAAACCGGCACCCGAGAAACACCTGATTGGATCGCCCTCCGAGCACCTGATCGTGCGTCGAAATTACTTCGATTTGGCCGAGCGGATCGATCCGGTATTGAACCGACGGCGATCGCTTCAACGCACCCTCGATGAATTCTTCCACGATCGCGCCCATCTCGTGGATCTTGGCGCCATAGACCGCCCACGACATATCGCGGGCTTCAAAAGCAAGCGCGGGTAGCCTGGATTTGATCCAGCCTTCGAGGCGGTCGCCGTCGGGTGCTCCTTCGAAACCAAAGATCGCATTGCCCTCCCCAGAAAAACCCTCGTTGAGCTTCACGACGGCTCTTTGCAGACCAGGATCGCGCCGCTTCAGTTCGGCGAGGGCCGCGACAACCTCGCCCTCGTCCGCGAGATCCTCAACGCCGGCCGGCAGTAAGACCCCGGCCTCGCGAAAGATCGCCCGCCCCCCGCTTTTCGATCCAAGCGGGAGTAGCGCTGGATCGCAGCCATAGATCGGGATACCAAGCTGCACGGCCAAGGTGCGTTCGAGCGCCGATACGTTGAAGCACGACATATGCGCCGTCGCGGCCTCAGGAATCGCATCGCGGAGCCGCGCGAGCAATCGCGGTCGCGTCAGGATCTTGGCCGACAGAGGTATGGGTGTCGAATCGAAACAGGAAAAAAGCTTCAAGCGCTGGCGCGCGTGCGTCGCCGGAATCCCGGGAAGCAAATGGAGGTAGTAGTCGATGATTTCCTCGGACACCGGCTGACTGGTGACATAGATGACTCGCGTCCGCGGCAACTTTAGAAGCATCAGCATGCACAGCATGCGTTCTTCGTAATGGTGGGCACCTGTCACCCGCGCCATCACGTCCTGGTCGAGGCTCAGGCTAGGGACAATCACCACGGTCCGTGGCGCACGCGGATCCGGGAAAACTTTGCGAAACAGGCCCGGCAGGCGCGACTGCAGGTCGCGGAAGGTCGCAAGTTCGACTGCCGACCCCGGCTCCGGCGCGGCAATGGAGGGCGCCGCCTCGCTCACGTTCGGCGCTCCCCGAAGGTCTTCGCCGCGTGCGCGGATCGAGCGGATTGCGCGGCTAGCGTCGACAGGCCGACGGACTGGAAAGCGTGCGTCGGCAGGGCTTGACTCATCGGGGAGATGCCAATCAGTGCGTTTCGAATGTCTAGAGCGCTGCACGTAGCGGCTCTCTGGTTCAGACAGTGGCGCAACCAAAAGTAGAACAGCGCTCGATTCAAATCGATCCTACCATGGCACAATCTCGGTTCCCATAAACGCGCCGGCCTTCGGAAAGCCATCGAAGCCGCGGGTGCAGCAGTGTGTTTCCTTGCAGCCTACAGCCCGGACCTCGATCCCATCGAGCAGGTCTTCGTCAAGCTCAAAAACACATTGCGCAAAATGGCACGCCGAACCGTCGATGCATTCTGGGACGCAATTGGAATTGCCCTCGATGGCTTTTCTCCAGAAGAATGCTTCAACTATTTTCGCAATGCCGGATATGGGTCCGCCTAATCAGGATACGCTCTAGTGTAACATAAGCACGTTATGTTCCGGCGCCGTGGAATGTCGTCACAACTGGTGTCTGACTGTTGGATCATCGTGGCAAATGATCGGGCCGCGTCGTACCGCACTTTTCAAAGATGGCTTTGAACAGGGGATAGAGAGCACTGACTGGCGTTTGCTGGCAGTCATAGTCACCTTCCTCAATAATCGTGTCGGACAGACATTGTGGGCCACGCGACCCAACAATGCGCATCATCCCGGGAGGTATTACTAAGCGGCGATCCTTTACGCCTGTTAGCCCACCGATCCAGTGGTAGGGAGGATTTAGACCAAGGCTCGACAAGAACCGGGCATAATGCGGGAGCCGTTCGATATATAATGATTCAAGATATGGAATGTCGCCTGCGTCGTAGGCCAGCAGAGTCGTGTCAACACTCCACACCTCTCCTGTCTCAAACGCGAAGGCAACAGAGGTAGTTTCCACCGCATCGGCAAGATGGCATATTGCTACGCCATCCTCAGCTCGGAGAATGCAGAGATTGTGATACACAAAAGGTTGAAGGTTGAGACTGCCGGTGCGGATAGCTTGATCCTTTAATTCATGAGCTGGCCATCTTCTTCCTGGATCAACAGTAGGCATTAGTCGAAGCCATATGGCCGGACCATCCGCCAAAAAGACCTCGTGATCCGGGCCGGCACCGAATTGAAGCCGATCCCACCGGTGTCCAATGGGTTCGCCAGGTGGTCGGAATCTTGCTGGTCCGGCCTTGGCCTCAGTTTTCGGGAATGGCTGCGGCGTGAGCTGTGGCGGTTGTGTGGCTGCTATCTGGAGCCGCAGCACCTTCTCGATATCCAGAGACAGCGCATTTCTGGCAATGCGGCGCTCTGCGTTTTCGGTCGTCGGTTCGGCGACGTACTGTATTGGGTGTCGCAGATGCGCCATATCGAATGGCACTTGTTCCGGAGGCCCGAAAGCTGTGTTCATTATGGGCATAATCGCCGAATATGTTCGCGCTCGGATCGCATAGCCATACTCAGTCATCACGTTGGGATTGGGGATGAGCTTTCCTGCATTAGTTTTGGCAACAAAAGTGACGTCGGGGACGAAGATGTCGCAGTTAGCGATCTTACCTAGGATGGTTTCGGTGATCGGTGGCTGCCCCGGGACGCCCTCTGTATCGGCGTCAATGCAAACTTCAACTTCCAGAGCTGTGTCTTGGTTGATGCGGTCGGCGGCTGCTTCCAACGCGATGCGGATCAAATGGCGATTGAATCGCTGCGGAGTATCGCTTTGCCATGCATAGAAAATGGTGATCGTTCTCATAGGATTGCCCAGATTAAAGCCTGATCCTCTCCACCTCGTCCTGCGTGAGCCGCTCCTTCGTGCGGTCGTAGAGCTTGGTGCTGCGCGGGCTCTCATGCGCCGCCATTTCCTGCGCATGTTCGAGCGCGCCGCCGTTGGAGAGATAGGTGGTGATGCCGGTCTGGCGGAACGTATGATTGCCGATCGGCGCGTGAATGCCGGCGGCGGCCGCGCGACGGCGGATCATGCTCCACGCGTCCGACTGATTCATAGGCTGCTCGGATAACACGGTGGCGTTGTCTCCGTGAGAGGTGCGGAACGCCAGCCCTTGCGATCCTCGGCGTTATTATTCGTGAGATCGCCAGGGGCGGGAAAGAATCGCCCGGGTCTGGGCGGACACGGCTCCGGCCGCGTCCGCTGTCGATGGAGGTCAGGCCGCGCCGGCGACGTGGGCGGCGCGGCTCTTTATGACCCAGACCGTGTGAAAACTCGGTCGAGTGACCAACCATTCCAGATTTTTGGGAATTTTGGCCCATTTTGAACGACTGTAGACTTGCCGCTCGGGTAAATCCACTCCAGATGAGCCCGCTTTTCTAAAAATAGAGTTTTCACCGGTCTGGGCCCAAAGCGGACCCACAGGGGGCCCGGGCGCAAACCCACCCCTGTTGCTCGCTGCTCGTAGTCCTCTTCCGAAATTGTAGCTATAGCGTAGTCGCGGCTCTCCAGAAGCACTGCAACCGGCGCGTAACCAAGATCGATCTCCATGCGACCGCAGTGACTGACCGCGCAGAGGACCCTGAACTGCGCAAGAGCACATCGGCGGCAAAATCAGTGCTTGACGCTCGCAGTTAGAGAACCTGCCCCATTCGGCGCGCACTCTCGATCGCTCTACAGCCGCCCGCCATCAACGCCGATGCGATGCATGAGGTAGCACAGACAGTCCTGACGGATCGCGCTTGAATCCAGCGTTAGCATCGCCGGGATGGCGTCTTGCGTCAGACGGATGTCGCCGTCTCGATAATCGAAATATACGTCGGCCGAATCGTACCCCTCGCCCGGCAATACCATGAGCCGGGCACCATTGTCGCCAATCTTGCCAAGCGACTCGCCTGCGCCAAGTTCGCTGAAATTCAGCTGATCGATGTCGGATCGAAAGCGGAAATCGGCTGGAGACCCATCGAAGGAAAAACTCGCATGAACCGGCACTTTTACGATCGCGTAGGTGCGAAACAGGTCGACATCGTGAGGCACGACGTCGTGCGAGGGCAGTTGCGCCATCGATAAGCAGGCCTCGATTAACTCCACGGCGTGCGTCGCGCCCGTGCCACCGCCGGCCTTGCCGCACTCCACTGTGATCGCAGGGCACAGACGCCCGAACGCGCCGGCATGGACGCCGAGCGGTCGCTCGAAATGCACTACAGTCCGGGAAAAGAGGCGCGCCAAGGCAATAAACTGAGGCTCGAGCCGCGTGATGCAGGCGTAATGCGGATTGAGCCCGGTATTGTTGTGGATGTCGATGCTCGCAAATGCCTGCTTGGCAGCCGCATAGTTGAAGACCCATCGTGCCATGTGCGCCTCGGGAGTATCAGGCGTCGGCGTGCCCGGCCAGACCCGATTGTAGTCCGCCTGAGCAGGCAGGGTACGCACGTTCGCCGCTGCCGCCGCGACATTGCCGACAAACAAGAGCAGGGACCGATGAAGCTCACGCGACAGATGACGCCGCAATACCTCCTGGGCCGCCGCAAGGCCGGTGTCCTCGTTTCCATGCAACAACACGGAAACGAATAAAGGGCGTGGCTCCCGGCCTGGAAGATCGATGAGGCATGGCCCGGGCAGCAGTTCGGCTAGCCGCTCCGCGGGGCAGTCGAGAAAGCGGTCGGGAATCGACTCGAAGACAGCGCAATTCAGTGCGGTCATGATCTCCTCAAGGATCTTGTTCATGCACTGGCCCGCCACTGCGTTGGCGTTGGCAGTAAGCGGCCATCAACTTGTACATATCGCTCCCATAAGCCGTGCGACCGGCACGACGCCGCTCGCGATGAAATCTGCGAGGGCCTGACCGGGACCGACAGGCGGCAGCTGGTCGATATCGCCGACGAAGAGCACGGCCGTATGATCGGCCACCGCGCCTTCAGCAGAGAATTCATCTGCATCACGTCGACCATGGAGGTCTTGTCGACTACGAGGAGGTCGCAGTCGAGCGGACTTTCTTCGTNNAAGCCGATGGATCGTCTTGGCCCAGTGTCCGGTTGCCTCGGTCAACCGCGACGTGAGGGCTTTTGTTTCGAAGGTTATAGTCTTTGACAAGCCGGTGTGACTGGCGGCGACCCGTGAACGCGCCCGCCGCTCACGTTCGCCGTTTTCTCATCATCGGCAGAACGTTTTCATCATGACTATTACCACTGATTGTTCGCTCAATTGTCTGCGCCCAAAGGTCCAACGCACGGCGCTTTTCAACGAGTCGAGCGTACATGTCATAATGTCGTCCCGTAACATCGCGGCGGACATGATTAAGGCAAGCGGCTACGTCCTCTGACGGTACACCGAGCGATGCGAGACGCGTTGCAACCGTGCGGCGCAAATCATGAGGGGAAGGAGGCTCAGCGAGCCATGATGGAAAATTTGGCATCTCTGCAGTAATGCGGCGGCCCATACGCTGCATTGCGACGGCGAGGGCGTGTGCGGTGATCGGGGCCCCCTTCACTGTGGGGCTTGCGAAAACGAAAGGTGACTTCGGAGTCGCCATTGCCATCGCCTCGGTGATGAGTTGCGCCGCCAATGCCGAGAGCGGAATCACATGTGCATGCCCATTCTTCGACCGGTGTGCAGGAATCTCCCAACGCGCCCGCGAAGAATCGATATCAACGATTTCCTCTTCACGCATGCCGGCGGCCTCGCCAGCGCGG
>PLUZ01000190.1 GCA_003162995.1 Methylocapsa sp.
CACGTGAAACTTCGGGTCGGCTATGAATTGCAATATGAATTTCCGCAACCGACGCCGCTGATCGGGATGTTGAATATCCATTACTCCCGTGTGGCCGATCTCGCGGCGCCTGATCATATCGTGATCCTCCCCCCGGTTCCGATATCCTGCTACCGCGACGGGTTTGGCAATTGGTGCAGCCGGATTCTGGCCCCGGCTGGCCATATGATCCTCTCCACTGACGCTGTCGTGACGGATTCCGGCCTGCCCGATGAGGTCGCGCCGGACGCGGGCCAGGTTGCGGTGGAGAATCTTCCGGAAGAAGCGATTGTTTTTCTTCTTGCGAGCCGTTTCTGCGATAGTGATCGCTTGTTGGATTTGGCTTGGACTTTGTTTGGGGGCACTTTGCCTGGCTGGGCGCGGGTGCAGGCGATCTGCGATTATGTGAATCAGCGCATCACTTTCAATTACGATCACGCCCGGGTGACACGGACGGCGTCGGAAGCCTATCAGGAAGGCCGCGGCGTCTGCCGCGATTATGCGCATTTGGCCGTCGCATTCTGCCGCGCCTTGAACATTCCGGCGCGCTATTGCACCGGCTATCTCGGCGACGTTGGCACGCCGCCTCCGTTTCCGCCGGGCGATTTCGCGGCATGGTTCGAGGCCTATCTTGGCGGCCGATGGTACACGTTTGACGCGAGGAACAATGTGCCGCGCATCGGCAGAGTGCTTCTGGCCAGGGGACGCGACGCCGCCGATGTCGCGATCACGACGACCTTCGGGCCCAATACGCTGACAAGTTTTCGAGTCTGGACGGACGAGATCGAGGAGGGGCAGGCGTGATATTCCCGATCACGCGAAAATTTACGCTTGCCTGATGCGGCACGTCAGACATCATACTCCCTATTGCAAGGCGATCATCAAACCTTGCTAACTCTGTTTTGGCCCAACCCTATTTTTTCAGCCGTTTTAACCAGAGCTTGGCCTGCGTCCGGACATTTTTGGGCGCGGTGCCGCCGAAACTGGTCCGGCTGCGCACCGAGTTTTCGACGCCGAGAACCGCGAAAACATCCTCGCTGATTCGCGGCTCGATGGCCTGCATTTCGGCAAGAGAGAGCTTTTCAAGGCCCTTTTTTTGCGTAGCTGCGATAGCAACGAGGCGCCCGGTGATGTGGTGCGCCTCGCGAAACGGCAGTTTCAGGGTCCGCACCAGCCAATCGGCGAGATCGGTCGCGGTCGCATAGCCCAATCCCGCGGCCGTTTTCATGCGCTTGAGATCGGGGGTGAGATCGCCAACCATCCCGGTCATCGCGGCCATACAAAGCGAAAGCGAGTGCAGTGCGTCGAATGTGCCTTCCTTGTCTTCCTGCAAATCCTTCGAATAGGCGAGCGGCAGGCCCTTCATCACGATAAGCAAGGCGTTGAGCGCGCCGATAATCCGGCCCGACTTGCCGCGGATAAGCTCCGCCGCGTCTGGATTGCGCTTTTGCGGCATGATCGACGAGCCCGTCGAAAATTTGTCCGAGAGGCCAGCAAAGCCGAATTGCGGCATCGCCCAGAGCACGATTTCCTCGGCGAGGCGGGACAGATGAACGGCGCAAATCGCGGCAGCACTCAAGGTTTCGAGCACGAAATCGCGATCGGCCACGCTGTCGAGCGAATTTGCCGTCGGGCGGTCGAATCCAAGCGCTTTTGCGGTCATCGCCCGGTCGATGGCAAAAGAGGTTCCGGCCAGCGCGGCGGCGCCGAGCGGCGATTCATTGAGGCGGGTGCGGGCATCGCGCAATCTCGAGCGGTCGCGCGAAAACATTTCCACATAGGCCAAGAGATGATGGCCGAAGGTGACGGGTTGTGCCGGTTGCAGATGCGTAAACCCTGGCATCACGCTTGCCGCATGGGCGAGGGCCTTCTCGGCGAGCGCTTTTTGCAAGTCGCGTAATTGTTCGTCGAGCGCGTCTATGCTCTCGCGAATCCAGAGGCGGAAATCGAGTGCGACCTGATCGTTGCGCGAGCGCGCGGTGTGAAGCCGCCCCGCGACGGGTCCGATCANNCAACTCCGTGAGCCGCGCTTCGATGTTCATATGAATATCTTCGAGCGCGCGCGAAAATTTGAATGTTCCCGCCTCGATTTCACGAAAGATTTCGTCTAAGCCGCCGCTGATCGCTTGCGCGTCCGAGGGTTCCAATATACCGGTTTGCGCCAGCATGGCGGCATGCGCCTTGGAACCTTCTATATCTTGGCGGGCAAGCCGAAAGTCGAAACCGATCGAGGCATTGATTTCTTCCATGATGACGTCAGGTCCGCTCGCGAACCGGCCGCCCCACATTTTGTTGCTCATCGTCTCGCGCTCTTCAAAAAGACCAATGTTCGCATGACAGAACCTGCTTCCAAAAAGGATCGCGTGCCGCGCCACTCACGCACTATTGCATTTGTGGTAGGGGCCTTGGCCTTATTGGTGCTGGGGTTTGTCCTATACGGGATCAAAGCACCGGGCGGCAAGGAAGCCGCTGTGGCCCCGGCCTGTCCCGGCGCGGCGGCGACGGCGGCGCGGCTCAAACCGCTGGTACATGGCGAGATCGCGGCCTTGAGCATCGCGTCACAGCCTAAACCTTTGCCGGAGCTCATGTTCGACACACCGGAGGGGACGAAAGCCAATCTGGCGGATTTCAAAGGGCGGACGGTTCTCCTCAACCTGTGGGCGACATGGTGCGTTCCGTGCCGCCAGGAAATGCCCGCGCTCGACCGGCTAGAGGGCCAGCGCGGTTCCAAGGATTTTTCAGTGGTCGCGGTGAATATTGATACGTCGCGGCTCGACCGGCCGAAGGCATTCATGGACGAAATCGGGGTAAAAAATCTCAAGCTTTATAGTGATCACACGGCGGATGTGTTTGAAACCCTGAAGCAGACGGGCAAGGTGATTGGGCTGCCGACGACGATCCTCATCGGCAAGGATGGCTGCGAAATCGGCACGATGGCAGGACCGGCGCAATGGGATTCCCAAGATGCGCTGACGCTGATCGACGCGATTCAAGGATGATCATTCTCATGCAAAGCCGAAAGCTCCCGCCTGTGATGCGCGGCTGAGTTTTCCGAAAAGCAGCAGAAGATGATTTGTTCAAAGTCCTCACGCCTTGCCGCCGTGACTGTCTTGACTGCGATCGCCGCCGCCCGTGCCGCCGGAAATCCATAGACGCCGGTTGAGATTGCCGGAAAAGCAATCGCGCGCAATTGATGATCCCGCGCGATTTCAAGCGAGCGGCGATAGCAAGAGGCCAAAAGATCGTCCTCTCCACTGGTGCCGCCCTGCCAGACTGGGCCGACAGTATGGATGATATAGCGGGCGGGCAGGCCATAGCCGGAGGTTATTTTTGCTTCGCCCGTCGCGCAGCCGCTGAGCTTGCGGCATTCCGCGAGGAGGCCAGGCCCTGCGGCACGATGGATCGCACCGTCGACGCCGCCCCCGCCGAGAAGCGAAGGATTGGCGGCGTTCACAATGGCGTCAATGGCGAGGCTCGTGATGTCTCCCACGATGACTTCAAGCATCGGGCTGAAACCAGCTGCGCGATGCCGGGCATTTCGTGCAAGCATGCAAGCAGCGTGGCTGGTTTCGGTCTCTTGCGCCGGAAATGGTTAAGCCTTCGCCGGCTGCGCGACGGCGATGCCCTTGGCTGCCAAATGCGCGGTGAGCTCGCCCGATTGAAACATTTCCCGGACAATATCGCAGCCGCCAAGGAATTCGCCCTTGACGTAAAGCTGCGGGATCGTCGGCCAGTTCGAGAACTCCTTGATTCCCTGACGAATCTCGTCGCTGGCGAGGCAGTTCACCGGCTCGTAAGTGACGCCTACGTGATTCAAGATCTGCACGAGTTGGCCCGAAAATCCGCATTGCGGGAAGTTCGGGGTTCCTTTCATGAATAACACGACATCATTTTTGTCGATTGTCGCTTGGATTTCATCCTTGATAGGCATTGCCGGTCCTTTCAGATAAAAGATGTTAAGCCTTACTTTGGCGCCGAAGTTTGCAGCTGCAGCGCATGCAGGGCGCCGCCCATGGCATCGCCGAGCGCCTTATAGACAAGCTGGTGTTGCTGGAGCTTGGATTTGCCGGCGAATTCCGAGGACGTCACGGTCGCCGCCCAATGGTCATTGTCGTCCACGAGGGCGGTGATTTCGACCTTCGCGTCGGGAATGCCCTGCTTGATCAGGCGTTCGATTTCAGATGATGGCATGGCCATGGATTGGTCTTCCTCGTCTCTTTGACTTGCTCGTATCTTTCTCGCCGTTTGCCTAGCAAAAATCGCACCCCGCTTGCTTATTCAGCTCGCTTAAGAATGCGATTGAGCCATGTAGCGGGGCAGCCAAGCTTCGTTGGCCAGCGCGAGATCATCCAGCAATATGGCGGTCCCGGCGCTAAGGGTCAACGTATCCCCGCCGGTTGCGCCGATGATTTCGCAGGCGACTCCAGCGCGTTCCGCCGCATCCCGGATCGCCGCCGCGCTTTCCGGCGCGGCTGTGACGACATAACGCGCCTGATCCTCGCCGAAGAGAAAGCCGGGCGTAGGCAGGGACGGCGAAATCTCTATCGAAGCGCCAATTGCGCCCGCCATCGCCATTTCAGCGAGCGCCACAGCTAAACCGCCATCCGAAATGTCATGCACAGCAGTCACGGTCTGGCTGGCGATGAGGCCGCGCACAAAATCCCCATTGCGCCTTTCCGCTGCCAGATCGACCGGCGGCGGCGCCCCAATCTCGCACCCGCAAATCTCGCGCAAATAAAGGGACCGACCGAGCCAGCCTGCGGTTTCTCCGATCAGAAGAATTGTTTCGCCAGGCCGTTTGAACGGCAAACTCGCGGTCAGGCTCACATCTTCGATCAGGCCAACGCCGCCGATCGCGGGGGTCGGCGCAATCGCGCTTCCGCTGCTCTCATTATAGAGGGACACATTGCCGGAAACGACCGGGAAATCGAGCGCCCGGCACGCCTCGCCGATCCCCTCGATACAGGCGATCAGCTGGCCCATGATCTCCGGCTTTTCGGGATTGCCGAAATTCAGATTGTCGGTGATGGCGCGGGGCCGGGCGCCGACGGCGGTCAGGTTGCGCCAGGCTTCCGCGACGGCCTGTTTGCCTCCCTCGAATGGGTCGGCTTGGCAGTAGCGCTGCGTCACATCGGTTGTCAGTGCGAGCCCCTTCGGCCCATCCCCGATGCGAATGACCGCTGCGTCGCCGCCCGGCGCCTGCACCGTATTGCCGAGGATCAAATGGTCGTATTGCTCATAGATCCAGCGCTTGGAACACAAATCGGGCGTGGCGATCAAACGCGCCAGCGCCTCGGCATGGGGAATTGGCGCGGCAATGCTGGCCGGATCAATTGGCGCTTGCTTGGGCGAGGGGATGTGCGGGCGATCATAAAGTGGCGCGGTGTCGCCAAGCTCCTTGATCGGCAAATCCGCTTTGACTTGCCCCCGATGGGTGACGGTGAAGCGGAGCGTGTCCGTGGTCTCACCGATGACGGCGAAATCGAGCCCCCATTTGCGGAAGATCGCCTCCGCCTCTCGCTCCTTGGCCGGATCGAGCACCATCAGCATCCGCTCCTGGCTCTCGGACAGCAGCATTTCATAAGCGGACATGCCGGTCTCGCGGCAGGGCACCCTATCGAGATCGAGAGCGATCCCAAGATTGCCCTTGGCGCCCATTTCCACGCCCGAGGAGGTGAGGCCCGCCGCGCCCATGTCCTGGATCGCGATGACGGCGCCGGTCTGCATCAATTCGAGGCAGGCTTCGAGCAGAAGTTTCTCGGTGAAAGGATCGCCGACCTGCACGGCGGGACGCTTTGCCTCCGCGTCGGCGTCGAAAGCGGCCGAGGCCATGGTCGCGCCATGAATGCCGTCGCGGCCGGTCTTCGAGCCGAGATAGACGACCTTATTTCCGACGCCGCTCGCCTTGGCGTAGAAAATCTCATTTGCCTTGGCGATGCCAACAGCCATGGCATTGACCAGAATATTCCCGTCGTAGCTTTTGTCGAAATTCGTCGATCCGCCGACGGTCGGAACTCCGAAACTATTGCCATAGGCGCCGATCCCGGCAACGACCCCTGCGACAAGATGGCGCGTGCGCGGATGTTCCGGCGCGCCGAAGCGCAAGAGGTTAAGGCAAGCGACCGGCCGCGCGCCCATCGTGAAAACATCGCGTAAGATTCCGCCAACCCCCGTCGCGGCGCCCTGAAAGGGCTCGATGAAGGAGGGGTGGTTGTGGCTTTCCATCTTGAAGACGCAGGCGAGCCCATCGCCAATGTCGATAACGCCTGCGTTTTCGCCTGGCCCCTGGATCACCCACGGCGCCTTGGTCGGAAGTTTGCGCAGATGAAGCCGCGAGGATTTGTAGGAACAATGCTCGTTCCACATGGCCGAGAAAATACCGAGTTCGGTGAAGCTCGGCGTCCGGCCGATGAGGGCGAGGATTCGCGCATATTCGTCCGGCTTCAGACCATGCGCGGCGGCGAGCTCGGGAGTGATATCGGGTTCTATGGCATTCACGATTGCCTCGTCCTTGCGCCTGTTGCTGGCTTCGAAGCGCGTCTTTTTCTCGATCCGGCATCCTGTCCGAAGCATTGACTTCTGCCTGGGCGAGTCCGGCGATGACGAAGGCTGAGATGGAAGCGAAACTCAAGCCGCCCTTGTAAAACCCGCCACGCCTTCGAACAAGCCGCGCCCATCAATCCCGCCGACCAGCGGATCGATGAGATTTTCCGGATGCGGCATCAGACCAAGAACCCGGAAATTTTCCGAATAAATCCCAGCGATAGCGTTGGTTGACCCGTTGGGATTTGCGCCGCCGCCAATAACACCTCGCGCGTTAGAATAGCGGAAGGCAACGCGGCTATCCCCTTCGAGGCGTCTAATTGTCTCCGCATCCGCCTCATAATTGCCCTCGCCATGCGCGATCGCGACTTTGATTACCTGGCCCTTGGCATAGTGCGATGTGAACGGCGTATCATTGCGTTCTACCGTCAAATGCTGCATCCGGCAGACGAAGCGCAAATTGGCGTTGCGCATCAAGACGCCGGGCAAAAGTCCGGCTTCGACCATGATTTGAAAGCCATTGCAGATACCGAGAACCAACCCGCCCCGGGCGGCATGAGCTCGCACCGCGTCCATGACGGGCGCCCGTGCGGCGATCGCCCCGCAGCGCAAATAATCGCCATAGGAAAATCCGCCAGGTAGCAGGACGAGATCAGTGCCAGCGGGCAGGGCAGTCTCACCATGCCAGACGAGGGACGGCTTTTTGCCGGTCACTTTCTCGATGGCGCGGATCGCATCCCGCTCACGATTAGAGCCTGGGAATAGAATGATGGCGGCGTTCATGTGTGGTTGATGTTTTCCTCGCTCATGGCGATTTCCGCGCGCGAATGGCCATGCGTGAACGATTTAGAGGAGTTCCACCTGGAAATTCTCGATGACCTGATTTGCCAGCAATTTCTCGCAAGCGCCGCGCAGCATTCCCGCCGCCGCGGTTCGATCGGCTGTCGCGAGTTCCATCTCGAATATTTTGCCTTGCCGCACGCTGTCAATGCCATCGATCCCGAGCGATTTGAGCGCGCCCTCTATGGCCTTGCCTTGCGGATCGAGAATACCGTCCTTGAGGGTGACGATAACCCGCGCTTTCATCTATCGATCTTTCGTGAAGAATTACAGAGACATCGCCCATGAGGGCGCAATCAATGATGTGCCCGAAGGGACAGCGGCCGGCGCGGGGCCGGCCGGATCCGTCACTGGACGAGCTTTGGCCCAACCGCACGCGGCTGCTCGTTTTCCTGCAAGATTCCGAGCCTTCTCGCGACTTCCGTATAGGCTTCGACCAGCCCGCCAAGGTCACGCCGGAAACGATCCTTGTCGAGCTTGTCGTTCGATTTGATGTCCCATAGGCGGCACGAATCCGGGGAAATCTCGTCGGCGACAACAATACGCATCATGTCGCCTTCCCAAAGCCTGCCGCATTCCATCTTGAAATCGACAAGCCTGATGCCGACGCCAAGGAAAAGCCCCGACAGGAAATCATTGACCCTGATCGCGAGCGACATGATGTCGTCGATTTCCTGAGGCGTGGCCCAGCCGAACGCCGTAATATGCTCTTCCGAGACCATCGGGTCGTTAAGCTCGTCGTTCTTGTAGTAGAATTCGATGATCGAGCGCGGCAATTGGGTGCCTTCCTCGATTCCGAGGCGGGTCGACAGCGAACCCGCCGCGACATTGCGGACAACCACTTCGAGAGGAACGATTTCCACTTCCCGAATCAATTGCTCGCGCATATTGAGCCGGCGGATGAAATGCGTAGGCACGCCGATATCGTTGAGGTTTTGGAAGACGAATTCCGAGATACGGTTGTTAAGCACCCCTTTTCCGTCGATTACCTCGTGCTTCTTGGCGTTAAAAGCCGTTGCGTCATCCTTGAAGTGCTGGATCAGTGTACCAGGCTCGGGGCCCTCGTAGAGAACCTTTCCCTTGCCTTCGTAAATGCGCCGGCGGCGATTCATTGGGATTAACCGTGGCTTGAGGTGATCCATGGGCGGCCGTGGCTCCTTTGAACATCCTAGATCCCGTATCCAGACGCGCCATCGCTAAGGGCATCAACGGAAGCGGAAGGCATAGGCTATGCGCTTATTTGTCGCCGCGGCATCGAGGGGGACGAGCTCTATTCCGCTTGTGGAGTAAGCCCGCTAAACCCAACCTATCCGAAAGCGGTTTTATGCACAATGCCAAGCTAAACATTAAGCCAAGCAAACACTGAGCTTAGCTACCACTGAGCTTAGCTATCATTCTGCCAAGCTCACATTTTGCCAATCTCACATTTTACCAAGCTACATATCGAGATTTCCGCAGGATTGGCCCTCCATGTCGAAACAGTCACCCGTCCATAGCAGAGATTCGGTACGGGATACAGGAAGAAATGGAGCTACACCGTTGCTTTGTCAGGCATGATGTTTTAACGAAATTTTGCTATTATGAAGGCAACCGCTTAAATGCGGAGGCGTAACAGTTTCGTGGGGAGTATAATGACGACTTTCGACAAGCGTGAGCATGCCTTCGAAGAAAAATATGTCCATGATGAAGAGCTGAGATTCAAGGCTAGGGTACGGCGAGACAAGCTCCTCGGGCTTTGGGCCGCTGAGAAACTTGGTAAAACCGGCCCAGCAGCGGAAGATTATGCAGCCAGCCTCGTCGTTGCCGAAATCCGGAAAGACAGCGCGGAGCAGATTCTCAAAACCATACGCGCGGACTTCGACAGCGCGGGAGTTGCCATCCCGGATCTTGAGATTCACAAGCAAATGGAGGCGCTGTTCGCGGCGGCGGTCGAGGAAATCACCAAAGGCGCCGCGCAGGGGAAAAAGTAACCAGACGCGGCCTAAAGTTTGAGTTTGAGCCTAGCCGAAGAGCGCTTCAAGACGAATCGCTCATGGGCTCACTCTCTTAGTTTTGCAGC
>PLUZ01000507.1 GCA_003162995.1 Methylocapsa sp.
AACTTCCCGAAGTTTTAGCGTCAGCGTAAACCTCAACCATATAAAAGGGTCGAACCTGTTGTTCTACGACAAAGAGGACTATTTTTGGCTTCAGCGCGTTGATTGTTTCTTCGCACCAAGCGAGAAGCTCATCGGGCATTGACACGTTAACCCAGTATAGTCGTTCTCGAAGCCGTTTCGGATTGGCGGCGACAATGGCAAGCGATTGATTTTGCTGAGAGCGGCTATGGGCAAGCCAACGATATTGACAAGTAATAGTCGTTAACGTGTCAATGCCCTTCTGCGCATGCCAGGTTCTACGACGACGCGGGGTCGGCGAGCGTCTCGCGCTATCGACGCACGCCGTGTTGCCTTCTGAAGGACGGAGGACATCGGCACCCCGAAGTTGGTTTTCGCCGCTCAATGGCTGGCCTACGCACTCCCCTGTCAACGCTTCGCATCGATCCTCGCGGACCGCTACGCATGACTCGGGGCCGGTGTGGCTCGCTAAACCTTCACCGTAAAGGACTTGCACTTTCAACCTCCTGCCGGTCTCCCGGCGCACCCGTCCACATCATCACGTTTGGCCCTTGCACTTTACCTCTGGCGCTTATCCTCCACGATGACCAAATCAGCTACGCCGATTACCGCTTTCCGGCCGTGATCATTCAACAGGCGAATTTTCCTTAGGAGAGACTATGTCAACAACATCTGAGGAGCCAGGAGCCCGACTCCAAGAGGCGCTGACTTCGTGGGCGATGCATTTAGCTCCAGCAGAGATTCAAGAAAGTCGATACCAGGTCGCCTTCCGAGCAATCGACCGCGCCTTGGCTGCGACGATAAGATACATGGAACTCCGCAGAGCTGGTAAACCTCAGGATCAGAACAGCGAGCGGCAGTTGACTGAGCTTTGGATGGAAGCGAGCCACGCACTCTCACCCATTGATGAGACCGCACTCGCGAAAGTCGTGGGCGCTTGCATGGTGAAAGGGCTAGGCTGGACCGATCCCGCAGTCTGGGAAGCAGCAGAAAGAAAGGGCTTGAAAATTGCCGTGCAAGACATGCAAGCTACGCGGATGTTACTTAACAGAAAAAGGGGGATTTCTGTATCAAACTCCCGTGCTCCAGCATGGTTTTCAATTGCTGGTGTCTGCATTGCGGCAGTGACCGTCTTATTTCTTATGTGGCCCGGCGCTCGAACCTCAGACGAAGAATAGTTCAACGTTCTAATGGCAATCTGTGCTTCGGCAAGCGCAGCATTTCTCGGGGCCGCCGTCGCCCATGGGCACATCCCTGCTTTCAACAACTCACCTATCGCTTTTTCGGCTTATCATTGGATTGGCGTTTTTCTTACCCCAACTCTCTGGGATCCTCTTTGTCTTTTTAGACCAAAACCCATAGGGGGTGGTGCCCAAGCGTAGCTGATGTGAACTATAACGAGATCCCAAAACGGCAATAGATGTCACAAAAACTCCGGAAATTATGGTTCCTGCACGGGTGCATGAATGCAACGGAGAAGTCCACCCCTGGAAGTTCGTTAAGTCCTGAACAGAGTGAGGCAGTAGACGGATGCGCTTTTTCTTTAGGGTTCTCTACGACGCCTTTATGCGATTTTCGCAAGACGATGGCTGGGCTATTGCGAGCCACGTCGCCTTGTCGATCCTGAGGTCTCTGTTCCCATTCCTGATCTTCGTGACCGCCCTCGCGGGCTTTTTTGGTTCAAAGAATCTTTCCGATGAGGGGATACAAATTCTATTTCAGGCGTGGCCGCAGCAGGTCGCCGCGCCGATTGCGAATGAGATTCACAATGTCTTGACGCAAACGCGGAGCGGGGTACTCACGATTGGCGTTATTCTCTCGATTTATTTTTCCTCGAGCGGCGTCGAAGCGGTCCGGATCGGGCTCAATCGCGCCTATAAGGTCACGGATTCCCGGCCCTGGTGGCTTTTGCGGCTTGAATCCATCGCTTATGTTTTCGTCGGTGCTTTCTCGCTTCTGGCTCTCGCTTTTCTGGTCATTTTCGCCCCCCTGATTTGGACCGCGGTGCTGCACTTCGCGCCCGGTCTCGAGCCGCTCAATCGCCTGATCAACTTCGGCCGCTTCGCGATCGCAAGTTTGGTGCTTCTGCTGGCGCTTGTCCTCTCACACAAATTCCTGCCAGCCGGGCGAAGATCTCTGCGGGAGATTGCACCCGGGATTTTGCTGACCTTCGCACTATGGATGGCGGCGGGCATTGCCTTCGGCTCCTACCTCGCCCAATTCGCGCGCAATTACGTCACCACCTACGCGGGTCTCGCCTCGGTGATGGTCGCACTCGTCTTTCTCTACATGATCGCTTCCATTTTTATCTTCGGTGGCGAATTGAACGCGGCCATCCTGCGGGCAAAACGCAAGGGAGACGGAAATTTGAAGGTTGAGCGAGCTATGCGCGGAAGTTGGTGAATGCCTTGGTGGTCGTTGAGCCAGCGACTGTCATCCGTTGGCATCGTGCTGGTTTTCGTTTGTTCTGGCGATGGAAGTCGAGATGTCGCAGCGGCAGGCCAAAGGTCTCGCTCGAAATACGCCAACTTTGTCACGTTACCAAATATAGCGCGCAACAAATCTCCTGGCACGTCGGGCTCACGCCGCAGCGACGACTTCACGCCACGTCTGCAGGGCCGATGCCCGGAAGGCTCGGNNTTGCGCGGATCCCACGCTCTTGAAACCTTGCATCTTGCGCTCCCTTCGTCGAGTTGGCTGATGCGAATTTTCCGCTCGATTGTTGTGCCATCAACCGCGTTCATGACGTTTTGCGATCCCAAGATGACCGGCTGCAGCAGCATAGGATCTGAGATCATCTGTGACGAGCTTGTCTGGGACAAAGCCATATTTCTTCAGCAGCTTGCGCATCAATTTGAGCGCCGCCCGTTTGTTTCTCCTGGTCTGGACCAGAACGTCGAGCACTTCACCCTCGGCCTCCACGGCACGCCACGGATGGACCATCCGGCCATCGATTGTCAGATAGAGTCGAGTGGCCCGGGGGAATTGCACCCCCAGGCTCTCACAGATCCGGACGTGAGCGTCTCCACTCATCCGGCTCCTACTGTCCAACCGGTGCTCGGTATAGCAATGGCCAATGCGCAAAAAGTACTGGCTCCCGACGCCTGATGTCCTGGATCCAGTACCGTGCACGCCGACGATGCCTTCTCAGGCGTCGATATTTCGACGTCGCCCAGCGTGCCAGGCGTAGGTCGAGATGCATTAACGCTTGGGAAAGTGCCGATTGTAACGACCATAGTACATAATCCAAACGCGAATGATCGGGTTGAATATTCTGGCCAGATCGTCAACGCGTTTGTCGATACGAAAGTCGAGTTGCCAGTCTTGTACTAGTTGATATTTGATTGGACATTTGTTGTCATAAGGCCGCAGCGAGAGCCGAGGCCGGGCGCGGAGCTGGCCGGGATTGCGAAGAGCCCGGCCTCGGCGTTTTATGAGGACACCGACGTTGACGAAAGAGCAGAAGATCATCAAGGGCAAGATCGGTTTATTGGAGCTTGCCAAGCAGCTTGGCAACGTGAGCCAGGCCTGCAAGATGCTCGGCTATATCGCGCAACGTCCGATGTGGTCAGGCGAAACAAGCATGGCGAGTTCGAGCGCAATGAATCCGAGATCAATTTCGACCGCCATCACCCATGAGGATTGCTGCCCGACGGGCTCGGGTGCAAATAGCGGAAGCGGGGCATACTCGCGGCAAATTAGCCCGGCGATGGAGCTGACCCAGGATGTTGAGCATTGATGATCTTTTCAAAGGCCGCCATT
>PLUZ01000547.1:0-2678 GCA_003162995.1 Methylocapsa sp.
GGGCGCGACTTCGGCCGCAGCAGAGACCGTCTCAAACCTGGGGGTGGTCCGGGAATCTGGGTCATTGTTGAGCTGAGGAACGAAATGAAGTGGCACGCCATGCTGAGCGATCAAAGCGCCAGCTTTACCGCGCGGGATGGCTGCGACCCCCAGGTTTGATACGGTCTCTCCTCAGCCAAGGAGCGATCGGTACAGGTCCAGATATCGATCGGCCATACGGTCTACCGTGAAGCGCGTGGACACCGCCGACCGGCAGGCGGTGCGATCGATTTCGCCGATACGGCCGATCGCATCCACGGCTGCATCCACGCTGTCGACCAGGAAGCCGGTCACGCCTGGGTCGATCAGCTCGGGCATCGACCCGCGGTTGGAGGCGATGACCGGCGTGCCGCAGGCGAGCGCCTCCACGACCGATAGTCCGAACGGCTCGTCGAAGTTGATGAGGTGGAGCAGCGCGCGCGCGGAACCCAGGGCTTTCGTGCGCGCCGCCCCGCCCACCGGGCCGCGATAGACCACGGAACGGTCGTCGAGCGCGGGTGCGACTTGCTCGTTATGATAGTCCTGATCCTGGACGATGCCGGCCATGACCAGCCGACGACCCGCTCGACGTGCCACCGCAATCGCCTCGGCCGCCCCCTTGTCCGGGTGGATGCGGCCGAAGAAGAGCAGGTCTTCGCTGCCGTGCGGGTCGAAAGGAAAGTCCTCCAGCCGGATACCGTGGTGGATCGTCGCCGCATAGCGCAGGTCCGAATGGCGGTCGGCGTCGCTGATCGCGACATAATGGACGCGATCGTCGTACGCCTTGAAGGCTGGCAGGATGCGTTCCGAGGAGAAGCCATGGATCGTCGTCACCACCGGCGTCTCCACTAGCCGCGAGAAGGCGAGCGGCACGAAATCGGCCTGGTTGTGAATGAGGTCAAACTCGCCCGCGCGCTCGAAGACATGGGCGACGTGGAGCATCTCCCACACCTTGGCGTCGATGGCAGGGTCCTCGGAATAGGACGTCGGGCAGACGCCAGCCAGCTTGCCCGCCGTCCGGCTATCCTTCGTGGCGAACAGGGTGACGTCGACGCCACGCGCCACCAGCGCCTCGGTCAACAGGCTCGTCACGAGCTCCCATGGACCATAATGGCGCGGCGGGGTGCGCCAGGAGATTGGCGCTAGCATGGCGATACGCAAGCGATTGTCCTTCCTTGCTTTTCGTTAATCGGCCGTAAGGATCACGCCCTCGTCCGCCCGTAGCAGGAGGGTGCCGTCTCCGGCCAGCGCCGCGTCGGCGACAGTGGACAAGAGCGGCCGGCAATCGCTCGCCCAGTCCGGCAACTCCAGGCGATGCGACCGTCCCCCGAGATTGAGCGCCACGATCAGTCGCTCCGCGCCGTGCCGACGCTCATAGGCGAGCACGTCGCCCTCCGCGTCCAGCAGCCCGAAGTCGCCGATCGACAGCGCCAGATGCGCGCGCCTGGCATCCAGCAACCGACGATAGAGCGTCAGGATTGAATGACGCTCCTCCGCCATCCGCGCGACGTTGCGCGTCGGCCAGTCGGCATTGAGCGGCAGCCACGGCCTGGCCGTGGTGAAGCCGGCATTCTCGCTCCCGTCCCACGGCATCGGTGTGCGGACCGGATCGCGGCCCAAGGCGAGCCCGGGCTCGCGCAGCCCGCGCGGGTCCTGAACCTGGGCAGGCGGGATCGCGACGTCGCTCAAACCCAACTCGTCGCCGTAGTAGAGGGTGGGCGTGCCGCGGAGCGTCAGCAGCAGCATCGCCGCGACGCGGGCCTGGGCCTGCCCACGCTTGGCGGCGACGCGCGGCCGGTCATGGTTGCCGAGCACCCAATTCGGCCAACCGCCCGGCGGAAGCGCTGCCTCATAGTTGGCGATCAGCGTTGCGAGGGAGCGTGCCTCCCACGACGCATCGACGAGCTGGAAGTTGAAGGGCAGGTGCACCTCTGCCCGTTCCCGGCCGTAATAGCGCAGCAGCCGATCGACCGGCAGGTAGATCTCGCCGATCAGCACGCGTTCGCCCCGTCCCTTGGCGCCATAATTATCGGCGATGGCGCGCATGTCGGCGGCGATCCCGTGCACCTCGGGCTGGTCGGTCGAATGGAGCTGGAGCACGCGGAGCATATCGCCCATCGCTGGCTGATAGGTGGGGTTGGGCGGATTGTCCAAGAAGTCTGCCGCCTTGACCATGTGCCACAGCACGTCGATGCGGAAGCCGTCCACGCCGCGGTCGAACCAGAAGCGCATCACGTCGTACATCGCCGCCTGCACGGCCGGATTACGCCAGTTGAGGTCCGCCTGCTCCTTTAGGAAGGCGTGGTAGTAATATTGGCTGGTGGCCTCGTCCCACTCCCAAGCCGAGCCGCCGAAATCGCTGATCCAGTTGTTGGGCGGCCCGCCATCGGGGGCGGGATCGCGCCAGATGTACCAGTCCCGTTTCGGATTGGCACACGAGGAGCGGCTCTCGACGAACCAGGGATGCCGGTCGGACGTGTGGTTGGGCACGAAGTCGAGCAGGACCTTGAGCCCGCGCGCATGGGCTTGCGCAAGCAAATCGTCGAAATCGTCGAGCGCGCCGAAGCGCGAATCGATGCCGCAATAATCGGCGACGTCATAGCCGAAATCGGCCATCGGCGAGGGGTAGATGGGCGAGATCCAGATCGCGTCGACGCCGA
>PLUZ01000547.1:2726-4219 GCA_003162995.1 Methylocapsa sp.
CTCTGCCTCGCCGCTCGCCACGATGTAACGATCGCCTGCGTCCGCCACGCCGGTGGTGAAGACGACGGGTGTGGGCAGGTACATCTGGTGCGCGATGGGGCGCGTCAGCTCCGGGTTCGCCTCGAGCACCGGTTGCTCGTCCTCGAGGCGCAGGATGCGGCTCGGATCGTCGAGGTCGAGCAGCGCCCAGAAGGTGCGGTAGACGCCCACGGCCTCCCGCGTCTCGACGCCATGGTACATCAGGAACCAGCCGCGGTCCGTGCGGATCGGCTGGCTGCCGCCGCCCACTTTCATGCTGGACGTGGAGCCCTTCCGCGCACGGATACCGGGTTGGTCGAGCGGCTTCCAGTGTATGGCGTCGGGCGACTCGGCGAGGTTGATCGAAGGCCCGCCCGAATAGGGGCTCGCCTCGGGATAGGCGAAATAGACCTCGCCCAGCGGCCGCGTTAGCGCCATGAAGCGGCCGCCCACCTTGCTCTCGAACAGGATCATGTCCTTGTTCTGGTGGTCAAGGACGATGCCGTTCAGCTCATAGTCGAGGCCATTGAGCGAGACGTGCAGCGTCGTACAGTGCCGCTCGGCACTCACCGAGCAGGTCGTCATATACCAGAGGTTGTCGATCCTGCAGATCCGCGCATCCTCGATGCCATATTCCTGATAGGGAGCGGCGGGCTCGATCGCTTGGTCGTAATGGACGCGCACGATCTCGCGCCCGTCGGGCGTGAGCTCCACCGGCAGCAGCCAGGAAAGCGAGGTCAGCGCCACAAGCCGGTGCGTGCCGTGCTTGAGCGAGAACTGGCGCGGATCGGTCATGTTGATGCTGTCCAGCGAATGCCGATCGAGGACATAGCCTTGAGGTGTCCAGCGGATCGCCCGCACACACCGGCCTGCCACCGGCTCCTTCAGTGCCTCCGCCACGCGGACCATAAGCAACAGATTGCCGTTAGACAGCCGCGCGAAGCCGGGGTTGAACGCTCCCATCACATAGGTCGCCTCCGCGATCGAGCGCCTGAGCGGCGATCGCGCGAGATCCACGTCATCGGGCCGGAAGATCAGATAGTCGGATTCTTGCCCCACCTCACCCGCACCTCGCTCCACCCGGCGAACGCCCGCACCTCGGGCCATAGCGCTTTCCCCTCGATGGCTCGAGAGAGCGGCGATCATGGGCGCAACCTCGTCGTTGATCGCTGTACCACGGTCAGCGGGACGTAGGCTGCAGCCGTCGATGCGCCGCACTCCTTGCTCCATACACGACAACCAAGCCGAGAGCACGTATTGCCCAGGGCGATCGGGTGAAGAAGTAGGTGACTAACGGCTGAAGTGCTGAATCTGTTGAAATCCTCTGATTCGCACACGGGGGATTTCGATGAAGGGGGACGCCGAAAATTTCGAGGATTTGGCCGAGACGACAGTTTTTCTTTCTTATTTCAAGGGCTCTGGTGCAAACTTTCGGGATCAATGCAACGAAACGCGAGACCGTCTCAAAGTTGGGG
>PLUZ01000583.1 GCA_003162995.1 Methylocapsa sp.
ACTTTTCGGACCGACTCTGAGCAATCGTGACAGAAAGATATTTTCCGTAACCTGCTCCGGCCATATAGACGCCTACCGCGTAATTTGCAGCGTTGATATATTTATTAAAGAAAGTGTTTGTCGCTTTGTCCCGCTGGAAATCGTAAGTTCCGAATTGCACAAGTGCAGCTTTGGCTTTGTCGCGCTGGTCCAATAACGGCCAGTTTGCAATCTTCTCCCCAGCCGAAAAGACCTCCCGAAAGTTTGCCCGTGGCGGGGCCATCAGCCATTTAGTCGGTGAACCCGAATCGAAGATTCTTGATCCATCCGGCCGAGTGACCATGACCGCATCCTCGGGAAGATCAGGCACCTTGTGAACCCCAGAACCTGTCCCGGCGCTTCTTCCTTCAACCAGCGGCGCGGTCTCATCTTCTGCCGCCACCTCCCCTGACGTCCACTGTCCGCTTTCCCTCCCGCTTCCGGCAGGCACACGCGGCTGATTCTCGTCATATTTGCTTACGTCAAACTGAACCGGGTTCAGCCCCAGCTCCCGCGCCAGCTCACGTGGCATCATGCCCGCGTCGATCAACTTGGCCGCCAGCGACAGGCGATAGGCGGCGTCTTCATCGATTTCCGGCAAGCCGCTTTGCGCCAGATGAATCGCGGCGAGGCATTTGTCGCCGCCTTGCCAATGTTTTGATACGCGGCGAAACATTCCCAACGCCGCGCCGGGGACATCGCCCCGATAGGCAATGGCGAGCAAGGTCAGGATGCGCTCTTCCTCGCCGTCGAGGCAAAGACCGTCATCGCCCATTTTCGCAAGCAAGGTTCCGGCCCCGAGAACCAGCCCCTGCTCCGTCAAGATCATCTGCCGGTAATTGCGGCACCGGGGCACGCCGTCAGCGGCGCCCAGCAAACTTTGGTCATTCTGCATTGAAATCGGCCTCGAAACGAAATCAAGCAGAGTTTAATGTATATCTTTGCCAATACAAAGCATCTATACTATATAATGATTGCACTTCCCAACAGATAGCAAGACGTGCAATCGCTCTGGCCGCATTCTTGCTTTGGAACTGGCGCCGCGCGTCCGGAAAAAGCTGCCCGCACTTTTTGGAAATTTTTGCGCCCATTTCCGCTATAAGGAGCCCGCACGTACCTCCGGCGGGTCCATGCCGGTCGAAGGTTGAAGGTTGAACCATGGCGAATGAGATACAGCGCGCGGCGATTATCGGGGTCGTTACGGCGTCCGACCGCGCCAGCGCCGGGCTTTACGAGGATCTAAGCGGGCCGGCCATCGTCGCCTATTTGACGAAAATCCTAAAAACCCCTTTTCATATCGTGCGGAAAATCATTCCGGACGGGTTTGAGTCCGTGCGTGATACACTGATCGAACTCGCCGACAAGGAGCATTGCGACTTGATCCTGACCACGGGAGGGACCGGACCATCGCCGCGGGATCTCACGCCGGAGGCAACGCTTGCCGCGGCGCCGCGGGAATTGCCTGGCTTTGGCGAACTCATGCGTCAGGAGAGTCTGAAGCAAGTTCCGACCGCGATCCTGTCGCGTCAGACTGCCGCGCATCGCGGCGCTTGTCTCGTGATCAATCTGCCCGGTAAACCGGCCTCGATCGAAACCTGCCTCAACGCGGTCTTTCCGGCGGTGCCTTATTGTCTCGATCTCATTGGCGCTGCCACACTTGAGACGGACGCCGCGATCCTGAAATCCTTCCGGCCCAAACAACAATAGACAAGCAAGAAGAGATGAGCCGCAGCGCGACGACCCGGGTGAATGAAGACAGTGACGCGGCCGCACGCGTGGCTAAGCTCGCCGCCGGCTACATGCCGCTGCCCGGCATCCCAGACGAATTCATCGGTGCCGACGGGCGCCCGCGCGCGCATTGGCTGCGGTTTCTCGACAAGCTCATGGAGTTTCCCGCCGACGATATGAGCCGCCGCTTCGCCAGGGCGGACCGGCATATTCGCGACACGGGCGTCTCCTATCGCGCCTATGGGGATACCAGCGAGCGTGCCTGGCCGCTCTCGCATGTGCCGCTGCTCATCGAAGCCGGCGAATGGCGCGAGATCGCGCAAGGCATCGAGCAGCGCGCGCGGCTCTTGGAACTGGTTTTGGCCGATATTTACGGCGAGGGAAGGTTGATCGCCGCCGGCGATTTGCCCGCCGCCGCCGTCACCGGCAGTCCCGAGTTTCTGCACCCGCTGCATGGCGTGAAGCCGCCGGGCGGCAAATTCTTGCATATTTATGCCGCCGATATCGGGCGCGGTCCGGATGGGCGCTGGTGGGTCCTTGGTGACCGTTCGCAAGCCCCTTCGGGCGCTGGCTACGCACTCGCCAACCGGCTTGTCCTGGCGCGGGCTTTCCCGGCCCTTTACCGCGATATGAATGTCGAGCGGCTGGCGCCTTTCTTCGAGGCGTTCCGCTTCGGCCTCACCTCGATGGCGCAACGCTCGAACCCGCGCATCTGCCTGCTGACGCCCGGCCCTTTTAACGAAACCTATTTCGAGCAAGCCTATCTCGCCCGCTATCTCGGCCTGCTTCTGGTCGAAGGCGGCGATTTGACGATGCGCGACGGCAAAGTGCATGTCCGCACCATTGCCGGGCTGAAGCGCGCCGATGTGATCTGGCGGCGCATCGACAGCGATTTCGCCGATCCGCTCGAACTCAACGCCAAGTCTCGGCTCGGCGTGCCGGGCCTTGTCGATGCGCTGCGCGAGGGTGGCGTCGTCATCGCCAATGCGCTTGGCTCTGGCGTGCTCGAAGCGCCCGCCATGATGAGCTTCATGCCGAAACTCTGCCGCACATTGCTTGGCGAGGACCTCCGTCTGCCGAATATCGCGACTTGGTGGTGCGGCCAGGGCAAAGCGCGCGACTCGGTCATCGCCAGCATGGATGAGCTTGCGATCGCCGGTGCCTTTGGCAACGCGGTCCCCGGCTTTGCCTCGAGCCAGCCGCTCATCGGCGCCTCCCTCTCGGAAGAAGAGAAAAGCCGGCTCGCCGCGGCGATGGCAGAACGCGGCATCGACTATGCCGGCCAGGAGGTCGTCAATCTTTCCACGACGCCTGTGTTGCACGAGGGCCGGCTCGAGCCGCGGCCCTTCGTTCTGCGCGTCTATGCGGCACATACGCCGGCGGGATGGAAAATCATGCCGGGCGGGTTCTGCCGCATCTCCGGCCGCGCCGACGCGCGCGCCGTGTCGATGGGTGAGGGGGTCCAATCGGCCGATGTTTGGGTGCTCGCCGACAAGCCGGTCGAGATGGTCAGCCTGCTGCCCACCGACGAGACCGTCCGCATCCGCCGCATCATGGGCACTTTGCCGAGCCGGGCCGCCGATAATCTTTTCTGGCTCGGGCGTTATCTCGACCGCTCGGAAGCGACCTTGCGGCTGATCCGCTGCCTCGCCAGCCGGATGATCGAATCCGGCGCGGGGGCCGCCAATCCGGGGTCGGCCGTATCCAAGCTCGCGAGCTTGCTCGTTGCCTGGCACGCGGCGCCGCTTACCGCCGTCGCCAACCCCATGGCGCTTGTTGCGAGCGTTCTGCATGGCGATGAGGATTATGGCTCCGCCCTATCGCTCGTGCGCGACGCGCAACGCGCCGCCTCTTTCATTCGCGAACGTCTGTCCACGGACACGTGGCGGTTGATCGGCGATCTCAATCGCACCCTCGCCATCGAAATGCACGGGCCACTCGCCGAGGCCGAGGCTTTCGAGCGTGCCGACGCGGCTTTGCGAACAATCGCGGCGATCTCGGGCCTTGCCCAGGAAAACATGATTCGCGGCGCCGGCTGGCGTATCTTCGACGCTGGCCGGCGTATCGAGCGGGGCATCAATACCTGCCGCTTTGCCCGCCATTTCGCGAGCGGCGACGCGCCGGCCGACGATCTCGACGTCTTGCTCGATCTCGTCGACTCGCAAATCACCTACCGCTCACGTTATCTCATGGGTGTGGCTCTCAACCCTGTGCGCGACATGGTCGTGCTCGATCCCTTTAATCCGCGCTCGGTTGCCTTCCAGGTCGAGCGCCTCGACGAACATCTTGAAACCCTGCCCTTGCTGAGCGATGATGGCATGCTGGAGCCGCCGCGCCGCCTGATCCTGCAACTCGCGGCCGAAGTGGCGACGGCATCCGCGCCATGTCTCGACAATAAAACGATCCTCGTGTTCGAGCAGTGCCTTCTTGGTCTCGCCGATGCGATCGCCGCGCGCTATTTCCTGCAAGGTTCGCATGTTGCCCGGGCCGACAAATCGAGCGGCCTCGCATGATCTACGATATTCGCCACTTGACCCTTTATGAATACGGCTCGACCGTGACCTTCTCGCATTGCGCGGTGCGGCTCCAACCAACGGACGGGCCGGGACAGCAGGTGCTTTCGAGCGAACTCTCTGTGACCCCCGCGCCGGCGCAAACGATCGAGCGCATATGTTTCTTCGGCAACCGTCTCACTTTTCTGACAATCGAAACGGCGCATCGCAAACTCATCGTCAAGGTCAATACAAGTATCGAAATCGACCGGCCCGCACCCATCGACGAAAAGGAAACGCCGGCCTTCGAAGCGGTGCGGGAGGAAGCTTTCGCGAGCGCCTCACTCGATAAGGATTCGCCCGCTCACTTCCTGCACCCGAGCCGCTTGGTGCCGCGCTTCGAGCCCGCCACCGCCTACACGCGGGAAAGCTTCCTGGCCGGGCGCCCGGTGCTTCAAGGCGCCACGGAATTGATGCGGCGGATCAAGGCCGATTTCAAATATGACACCAAGGCAACCGTCGTCTCGACGCCGATTTCGGAAGCCTTCGGGAAGCGGCATGGCGTCTGCCAGGATTTCGCCCATATCATGATCGCCGGTCTGCGCGGCATCGGCCTGCCCGCCGCCTATATCTCTGGCTATCTCCGCACCATACCGCCGCCCGGAAAAAAGCGCCTCGAAGGCGCCGATGCGATGCACGCCTGGGTGTCCGTCTGGTGCGGTGAAGCGCATGGCTGGGTCGGCCTCGATCCGACCAATGCGATGATGATGGGCAATGATCATATCGTGCTCGCGAAAGGCCGCGACTACGCCGATATTTCTCCCGTCGCCGG
>PLUZ01000487.1:0-11040 GCA_003162995.1 Methylocapsa sp.
CGTATCTCACGTCTCGCTTCGCGGAGGCTTGCGCTCGATATGGCGAAAACTCCATTCGACACCCGTGCCGCCGGGGCCGGTTTCCCCGTGGACGGCGATCTGGGCGCAACTGCGCGGCCCGTCCGGCGCCGCGAAAAAAATGCTTTCCTCGATGTTGGCCTGTCCAGCCGATGTTTCGAAGAGCCAGCGTCTTCCGTTTGGCAAAATGCAAAGCACGGCACGGCCTTCGCGGACGCGCCTCAAGCGCACATTCGGATGGATGTGGAAGCGCAAAGCAAAGGGGTGACCTTCGACGGGCTCGCCTGGCTTGGCGGCGCGCAGACGATCGGCTCCAGTGAGCGTCATGCCGTCCTTGCTCAGCAGAATGCGGCGCTCATGGATTAAGCCGTACCGCGCCTCGTAGCCATTATGCGCGACAGCGACCATCGTTCCCGATGGCTGGTCGAGGCGCTCGACATCGACTTTGTCCGGACCCGAGACGATCTGGTCGCCAAGCCATTTTTGCAATCCCGTGTGTAAGGCGAAACGGCACGAGGAGGTGTCATCGATGACGAGTGTCGAATGGGCCGCCGTCATCCGGGCGGCCTCACGCGCCGCCGCGCGATTGGCGTCGGGCGCGCCGCAATTGATGACAAGCCGCTGCGCCCCGAGGGAAAACTCGAAGGACGAACAACCAGCATGCGCGCGATTGGAAAAAATTTGCGGGGGCGGCCGGCCGGCTTCGATCAAGACAATGGCGTCCTCTGCCTGAAGCCGCTGATAGCCCGAGTGCCTGGCACTGGTGAGCGCCTGTGCCCGCACGTCATCATAGGCAAGAATCGTCGCCAGCAGTTCAGGCGGCGTAACGCCCATGCCGTTGAACAAAGCAAGCGTGCCGTCGCCATGCCTGAACAGACGCAGCATCGGCAGCATACGATCGATTGCGTTGAGGAGTTGCGCGGGGGGATGCAGCCCGCGCGCGGCATAGGCCTGCCGCAAGGGAAGCAGATCCGGAAGCAAGTCGAGCAATATCTCCGGATTGCGGCCGATGTGGCCGCCGTCCGGCAGAATTTGACGATCGAGCTCCTCGGCGAGCAGTTTCGTGCCTTTACGGGTTAGATTGCGGGTGCCTTCCGCGCATAGGCCGAATTCGGCGAGCGCGATCGCGGCAAGGAGGCGCGATTCGCCGGCGAGCCCCCCGGCGATTTTCCGCTCCAGAAAAAGCTGAGTGCGGCCGAGTCCCTTCATGAAACGGCGATAGAAGGGGCGGTCGGCGCCGTCGAGAATCACAGGTGATTGCGACAGAAAGGCGAGCATGCGCCGCGCCGCGACCTCGGGTTCCCAGGCCGGAATTTGGCTTGGGCGGCCCGCCAGGCTTAAAAAATCATCGACAAGGGCGCGGGCATTGGCGCGTGCCACCGCCGTATCGGCAGCGCGCAGATGGCGGAGCCAGCCAAAACCCGCGAGCGCCCGCGCCCATGCTGCCGATACCGGCTCAAGCTCGAACGGCGAGCGGCCATGCGCGTTGATGATCTTGCCGCCGAAAGCAAAATAGCCGGCATAAATGTCCGCCGCGAGGGTCGGATCGCTTGTTCTTATATCTTGCGGGGCGATCAAAAGCCGCTCGGGTGGCCGCCGTCCCAACCCGATGGCGGCACGCACAGGCGCCCCGAGGCTGCGCCGCAAAGCCAATCCGGCGCGGGCGGCAAGGAGACCCGCGACGCGCAAACGGTCCTTGAATGTCGCGCCGGCCAGGGACTCGACTCCTCCATTGTGTCTAGCGGCAAGCGAAGAAAACGCGATGCTGCCAGCAGGGTTGTTCTTTACGGCGCATGATCGCCGGAGCCCGGCGGTCGAAGTCCAGGGCATTAAGTTATCTTTAAAATTCCTATCGGGTTTATTAACTGCGGCGCAAGAGGCGGGCGGCGAAGAAGCCGTCGAGGCCAGAAAGCCGCGGCTCGGCCGCCTGAAGATGCAATGGCAATGTCCGCAATTCGCCGTTTTCGTTCAAAATTTCGGGCAAACCGCCAACCTCGTCCGCTGTTATCGGAACCCGGACGACGCTGGGCTCGCGGCGAAGCAGCGCCGAAATTTGCATTTCGTTTTCTTCGGGTTCAATCGAACAGGTGCAATAGACGATCATTCCGCCGGGTTTCACCAGTGCGACGGCTTTGTCGAGAAGGCGCGCTTGAAGTGCCGTCAGCGCCGCGATATCGCGGGGTTTTTTGATCCAGGCGATATCCGGGTGACGCCGGATCGTTCCCGTGCCAAGACACGGCGCGTCGACGAGAATTGCGTCGAAAGGCGGGCCCTTCAGGCTCACGATATCGGCGACAACAACGTCGGCATGCAAATTGAGTCTTGCGAAATTGGAGGCGAGCCTTTTCAAACGCTCGGCCGAACGATCAATCGCGGTGACCTCGGCGCCGGCCGCCGCGAGTTGCGCTGCTTTGCCGCCGGGAGCCGCGCAAAAATCGGCGACTCTTGTGCCCGGTCCAACCCGTAAAAGCCTCGCCGGCAGAGCCGCCGCTGCATCCTGGACAAACCAGCGGCCTTCCGCGAAGCCGGCGAGTTCGGTCACTGGCATATGAGTCGAAAGCCGCAGCGAACCGGTGGGCAATACGGTCGCACCAAGCCGCTCCGCCCAGATCAAAGGGTCCGACAGAACCGTGAGATCGAGTGTCGGCTCCTCGCGATGGGCGCTTGCGATCGCGTGCGCTTCCGCCTCGCCATAGGTTTTGCGCCAGCGCGCTGCAAGCCACGCGGGCGTGTCGTGATCCAGCGGGTCGCTTTCCAGAAGTATTTTTTCGCGGGCGCGGATAAGATTGCGCAAGACGCCATTGATGAGAGAAGCGTAGGGCGCGTTTTTCGCCTCGAGGCGGGTCGCGCGGACAGCGAGATCGACGGCGGCGTGATCGGGCACCTCGAGAAAGAGAATCTGAGCCGCCGCCGCAATCAAGGTCCATTCGAGGTGGGCGGCCTGCCGCGGCAGGCCTTTTTCCAAAAGTCCGGCCAAGGCGGCGCGGATGGTACCGAGCCGGCGCAGCGCGACGGTCACAATGGAGCGCGTCAAGGCGATGTCGCGTGGTTCCAAACCGCCAAGCCGGGAAAGTATCGCCGTGCCCGAAAAGCATTCGTCGAGCGGATGATATCTTCCGACAATATCGTTCAGGATAGATGCGGCGGCGAGACGCGCGGCAAGCCCTGGGCAATCCTCTCCCTCGCGCCCATGGTTCTGCGCGGAAACGATATAGCCTGGCCGGCCGTTCGAAATCTTGCGGCTACGCCGCCGGTCTGCCGGCGGACGCGGAGATTCGGTCAAACGCGAGACTCCGCTGCGAAGGCTTCGGAAACACGGATCATATCGTCTTACTAGCACGAACATTTGGACTTTGCCCAGAATCTGGGCCAAGTTCTGCGCCAAGTTATGGGACAAGTTTTGGGGGGCGGAGGAAACCGAAAGTTTGGGGCGGAGGCGGGCGTATTTTGCCTTTTTCGCTCACAATAGGAGATAGGGATGCAACGGCCAAAAGATGGGATCATTGAGCGGGAGATTGGGAAGGCCGGCAGCTCCGCACTGAGCGAAGCGGCGCGGCGTGCGCTTGCCGAGGCCGAGGAGCGCCGCCGCCGTGCCGAATCAACACGGCCCGTGGTCCCCAAGGAAGTGAATGGCCGTGACGGCCCCGAGCCGGTACGCTACGGCGATTGGGAAGTCAAAGGCATCGCTAGCGACTTCTGATCGGGCAGGGGGCATGCGGGCGGCGCACGAAAAAGGCCCCGCTCTCGCGGGGCCTTGCTTTCATCTCAAGATAAGACATCACACGTCAGTCGTTTCGGCTGCCTGTCAGGAACAGGAGCGACTGGAAGATGTTGATGAAATCCAGATAGAGCATTAAGGCGCCGTTCACGGATTTCTTCGTCGCGGTTTCATAATCGTCGCTCGCATAATACATTTCCTTGATCGCCTGCGTGTCCCACGCGGTGAGGCCCGAGAAAATCAGAACCGACAGTATCGACAGGGCGAATTGGAAGCCGGTGCTCTGCAAGAAAAGATTGACCAGCATCGCGATCACGAGGCCAATGAGGCCCATCACCATGAAGGCTCCCATCGGCGCCAGGTCGCGCCGCGTCGTGTAGCCATAAAGGCTCAAGCCGCCAAAAGCCGCCGCCGTCACGAAGAAAGCGCGCGCCACCGACGTCCCGGTATAGACGAGCAGGATCGTCGATAGGGACAAGCCCATCGTTGCCGCGAAAGCGTAAAACAAGCCGCGCGCAGTCGAAGCCGAGATTTGGTTGATGCGGAACGAGAAAAAGAACACGAAGGCGAGAGGCGCCAGCATCACCACATATTTGAGCGGCGTCGTATAAAGCGTCACACCAAACGAGGTCAGCAGCAGATGCCGTCCAACCGGCACGCCTAGCGCGGGATCGGTTGTGACGGCGAGCATATGGACGCCAAGCGCCACCACGCCGGTCAGCGCCAAGCCGATCGTCATGTTGTTGTAGACGCCGAGCATATAAGAGCGCAGGCCCTGATCGATTTCGGCGCGACCAGCCCGGGTTGCGCCCTGCCCCCAGCGGGTACTAGCGTTGCGGTCGAAGTCGGACATGTTTTCCTCTAAAGTTATGGAGGCTTGACCGCCTCCGGCCGCTGCCCTCGCGGGATCAGCATCGCCCATAATATGGCGCAACCCGGAGCTGCGTACAAGGGCGCGCCAACATGAACAATGGTTAAGGTGTTTTAATTACAAATCGCGCAGATAGGATGCGGGTTTCCGACCGAGAATCCGGAAGGTGCCGAGGAGCCCCAGGAAGATCGTGACAACGACCGCCGTAGCGGCGGCGGCAAGCGCCTGTGGCCAGAGCCAGACAAAATCGAGGTCCATCACGCGGCGCACGATCGCGAAGGCCGCGGCGCCACCCGCCGCCACGCCGAACAGCGCGGTGCAGAGCCCAATGAGCGCGTATTCATAAATATAGGCCTTGAGCAGGCGCCCTCTTGTCGCACCAAGCGTCTTGAGCACGGCCGCATCATGGATGCGGGCGTGCTGGCCCGCAGCGAGGGCGCCGCCGAGGACGAGGATCGATGCCAGGAATGCAACGCTCGATACCCCCCTGACGGCGAAGGCAAGCTGGCCAGCCACCGCGTTCACGGTTTCGAGAGCGTCTTTCACACTTATGCTTGTCACCGAAGGGAAACGCAGCGCGGTCTCGCGCAGCAAAGGGGCTTCCCGCGCCGGATCGGAGCCGCCGGCGAAGGCGAGTGTGGCGAGATCGCTGAATGGAGCGCCAGCTAGGCTATTTGGTGAAAACACCAAAACGAAATTGATCCCATAGGCGCGCCAATTCACCCGGCGTGTATTGGCGATTTTGGCGGTAATGTCGCGGCCGAGAACATTGACAGTCACCTCGTCGCCGATTGCGAGCCCAAGCCCGTCGGCGACTTCGCCGTCGATTGAAACCAGAGGCGGCCCGCTGATGNNCCCCTTGGCCACCAGCTTCCGTTGATTACGGTGGAACCCTCCGGCATGGAGTCGGCGAAGGTGATCCCCCGGTCCCCTTCGAGCACCCACGCGACACTCTGCTTTGCAGCCACTGTGCTAGGCGAGATGCCGTTCAATTTGACGATACGCCCGCGCAGCATCGGGACAAGTTCTATTTTGCCGCCGGGCGCGCGGTCTTTCAAAAAATTCACGAATGCTTCGGCATTCGCGTTTTGAACATCGAGGAAGAAAAAGCTCGGAGTCTTTCGCGGGACGGACTGGTCGAGTTCGGCCCTGATGTTGCCGTCGATCAAGGTCAACGCTACGAGAAGTGCTAGTCCGAGGCCAAGCGACAGGACAACCGAAGGGGTCAGCGCGCCGGGCCGGTGAATATTGCCGATTGCGAGCCGCAACGCCACGCTCCGCGTGCGCGGGGCTCTTTTTGCGCAAGCCACGATCAAAAACGATGCCGCGCGCAACACAAAAAAGGCGGCGAGGGTCGCGCCCATGTAGATCAGGACGAGCCTCTGATCCGTGGCGAAGCCGAGAACCGCCAAAGCGAGGCACAGCGAGGCGGCCAGCGTCAAGACAATGTAGCGTGGTCTCGCTCTGGTCCGGCGGGATTCGATCCCGGCGCGGAACAGCGCCTGAACCGGCACGTCATGCGCGCGGCCGAGAGGCCCTGCGGAAAATGCCAGCGCGGTCAGAAAGCCATAGAGAAATCCTTTGCCGATCACGGACGGATAAATTGCCGGCGCGAGCGGAAACGGAATCATCGAACCGAATGCAGAGGCCACAGCGAAAGGCAAGGCGGCGCCCGCTGCCGCACCTACGATAATTCCAGCGCTGGCGACCAGCATTGTTTGCGTGAGCATCAAGATGAAGACTGTGGAGCCGGTCGCTCCCAACGCTTTCATGGCCGCTATGGTTTGCTGCTTGCGCTCGACAAAGCCGCGGACCGCATTGGCGACGCCAACCCCGCCGACGATAAGGGACGTGAGCCCCACGAGGGTCAGAAATTCGGTGAACCGGTCGAGATTGCGGGAAAATTGCGGTGAAATGTTACCGCGCGCGCGAATGTCCCATCCAGCCTCGGGGAATTTCGCTTTCGCCGCTTCGATCAATGCCGCAACTTGCGTATCGTCCGGCGGGGCACCTTCGAGGCTGATACGGTACAGCCATTTGACGAGCGAGCCGGGCTGGAGCAAACCGGTCGCCTGTAACGCTTCCTGCGAAATCAAGACGGGGGAGCCAAATCCAATCCCGCTCGCGAGGCGGTCGGGCTCGGCGGCGAGCCTTGCGCGCAATTCGAAGTGCGCGGTGCCGATCGTCAGACGATTACCGGTTGCGAGATCCAATCGTCCAAAAAGCGCTGCGTCGGCGGCGATTCCATAGACGCCGTCACGTTCGGCCAGCGCATCGGCGAGCGGCAGCGCCGGATCGAGCACAACTTCGCCCGCCATGGGATAGGAGCGATCGACAGCCTTGACCTCGACGAGCGCCGCCTCGCCATCGTCACGCCGCGCCATGGCGCGCAGGAGCGCCACGGACGCGACGCGTCCCTGACTGGCAAGAAAATCACGCTCCGGGACGGACAATTCGCGCTGGATCAAATTGAATGAAGCATCGCCGCCGAGGATTGCCCGGCCTTGCTGGGCGAGCCCATCCTTGAGCGAAAGTGACACCGAGCCGACGCCGGTGATCGCCGCCACACCGAGCGCGATGCAGCCAAGAAAGATCCCAAATCCGCGGAAGCCGCCACGAAAATCCCGCAAGGCATAGCGAAGCGCGAGTGGCCAGCGAAATCCTTTTGAACGGTACCGCCGGACTTTCGTCAGGGAGACCGATTGATCGAGGCTATCCATGCGGTTCCCTTTTGAGCATACCTAAAAAAGTTAGTGATTGGCTTTTGCGGATCGGGACAGCGCCACTGCGTTGATTTTGAGCGTTTCCTTTTCGATCACAGGGAGCTATCTGAGCTGGCATCGCTCTCAACGGGGGAAATTTTAACGCTCCGGCTTTATCCGGTTTCGGGATAATGGACGGCAAGCCAGACCGTCGCATGATCTTGGCTCGTCCATTCGACGCGGTGTTTCAGGTGTGCCGGAATCAAAACATAGTCGCCGGCGGATAAAACTCTGACCCCGGGTTCGCCTTCGAAACAAAGGCCTGCCGATCCGGCCAGGACGACAACCCATTCGGCCAACGGCTGATCGTACCAGAACCCAGGCGGACTTCGCTGGCCGAGGGAGACGATCCGTTCGATTTTCAGATTGGACGTATCAATGAGGCTGCTGACGACTTCTTGGCGCCTATCGCCTTGCGCTGCGTCTAACAGATTGCCAATGAGGCTAGCATTTAAAGGCAATCGGCTTCCGCCTTGGCGTCCGCATCGAGAGTCTGTTTTGCGGCCAACCGGCGCCTTTGCGCCCAGTTGCTTGGCGGCCAATTGTCATGGACGAGGATTCCGGCGAGCATCGCCACGGCGAAGACATAAGACGGCACGAGTCCAAGCGCAAGGGAGGCGATCGCCGGTCCGGGGCAAAGTCCGCTCATGCCCCAGCCAACGCCGAAGATTGCCGCACCGGCAACGAGCGGCAGGTCGATGTCTTGTTTCACCGGCAGATGAAACATGCTGTCGAGAAGCGGATGGCGCAGCCGCCGTGAAATCAGACAGCCTGCGCTTGAAACCGCCACCGCCCCGGCGAGCACAAAGGCAAGACTCGGGTCGAAATGACCGGCGATGTCGAGAAAACCGCGCACCCGCGCTGGGTCGAGCATGCCCGAAAGAGAAAGGCCGAAGCCGAAGATCGCACCTGCTAAGAGCGCTACGAAAATTCGTGCGAAAACGTCGATCATGGCGCCGTCACCTCACACGGTTCATCACGGCAACCGTGAGCATCCCAAACGCGAGAAAGGTCGCGACCGCAACGATCGATCTTCGAGAAAGACGCGCCAGGCCGCAGACGCCGTGACCGCTCGTGCAGCCGGAGCCAAGCCGTGTGCCGAAGCCGACGAGAAGACCGGCAAACACAAGGATCCCAAGGCTTGCTTCGAAATGAACAACCGGCCAGCCGCCGAAATACAGACGATAAATCACTGGCCCAAGGAAAAGACCAAACAGAAACAACAGATTTCGCAGCTGATTTTCGCCGGCGGGCCGGAGACTGCCGCCGATGATCCCGCACACTCCCGCGATGCGTCCATCCAAGAGTAAGAAGAGGGCGCTGGCGAGGCCGATCAGCGCGCCGCCGATCAAGGAATGTAGATAAGTTAGTGGCATAACTCCGCCTTCACCGAGATGGAGGATTTGGAATAGTCGATCATTTAAAATCTATAGACTAACCTGTTCATTTGCAAACGCCCGCGCATGACGCGATGCGGAGGGATCGCTTACCTCCGTTATGCCGTCACTTTTGGCGCCTCAGAGGCTGCGGGGTCCTCGATGCGGCCGGAGCGCAAACTAATGATGCGATCGCATTTGCTGGCAAGCGCAAGATCATGCGTAACCAGAATCAAGGTCGTGCCGCGATCGCGCTTCAAGGCAAACATGAGGTCGATAATGGCTTGACCCGCCGCCTCGTCGAGGTTGCCTGTCGGCTCGTCGGCGACGAGGATCGACGGATTTGGCGCGAGCGCGCGGGCGAGTGCGACGCGTTGTTGCTCACCGCCCGACAATTGCGCCGGATAATGCCCTAGCCTATGGTTGAGACCGACCGCGTCGAGCCCGGCACGGGCGCGCTCGAAGGGTGCGGCGGTGCCGGCGAGTTCAAGCGGAATTGCGACATTTTCGAGAGCGGTCATCGTCGAAATGAGATGGAACGATTGGAAAACAATGCCAATACGTGCGCCCCGGAAGCGCGCGAGCGCGTCCTCCCCAAGGCGATCGAGGCAGGTGCCGTCAACCTTGACCGTGCCTGAATCCTGCCTCTCAAGGCCAGCCATGACCATGAGAAGGGTGGATTTGCCCGATCCCGAGGGTCCGACGAGGCCGGCTGTTTCGCCGCGCCCTATTTTCAGCGAGATCCCCTTGAGGATATGAACCCTCGCTGCGCCGCGCCCCAGGCTCAGATGCACATTGTCGAGTTCAACCGCTGGTTCGTCCATCCATGCTATCCATAAATGCTTGCCTGACCATTTTGCAAAAACCGATGCCACAACCGGCGTCGCGCGGATATGGCCATCGCCGCGCTTTCTTGCAATCTTCGGCCGCGCTTTTGTTGGGAGCGCTGTCATACCCGGCCTTGTCCGCCGCAAAGGAAGCGCCCTTGCTGAAAATCATTGCCTACGGCGACAGTCTCGTCGCGGGTTATGGACTGGCCGCCGAGGCCGCATTTCCGAGCGTGCTCCAGGAGAAATTACGGGCGGAAGGCTACAATGTGACGGTTGGGAATGCCGGTGTCTCCGGCGACACCACGACCGCAGGCTTGGCAAGATTCGATTGGGCAATTGCCGATGGCGCCGATGGCGTCATTCTGGAGCTTGGCGCCAATGACATGCTGCGCGGGGTTGACCCGGAGGTGACAAAGGCCACGCTTGACACGATTATCGCAAAGCTTAAATCGCGCAACATCAAAGTCCTGATCGCGGGCATGAAGGCCACGCCGAGCCTTGGCCCGGAATTCAAAACGCGCTTCGACGCGATCTACCCGGACCTCGCCAAGAAATATGACTCGCCGCTTTATCCTTTCTTTCTCGACGGCGTCGCGGGCGAGCCTGCTTTAGAACTTTACGACCAGTTGCATCCCAATCCCGCCGGGGTTGAACGCATTGTCGAAGGCATTCTTCCCACAGTGCACAGCTTTTTGGAACAGTTCGGCGAAAAAGCCGCACCCAAGCCGGAAGAATGAAGCGCGATTTTCCACGGGCAACAATTCCCTTCTCGCCGAATCTTCGCTATAAGCGTTTCGGCTTTATGTCTCAGCATGGACGCCGCGATGATTCGCTGCTTCCTGGCATCGACAGGAGGGATCCATGCCCCGTCTCTTTACGGGTCTCGAACTCCCTTCCGATCTCGCAATGGACCTTTCCATGTTGCGCGGCGGGCTCTCTGGCGCGCGCTGGATCGACGAAGAAAATTACCATCTGACCTTGCGCTTCATCGGTGATATCGACGATTCGACCGCACGGGACATCCATTCGATCCTCGAGAAAATTCGGCACCCGCCATTTACGGTGACGATCGAAGGCTTAAGTTCCTTTGGCGGCGCGAAGCCCAGGGCGCTCGTCGCCAAAGCCAAGGCGGCCACTCCGTTGCTCGAACTTCAAGCGCAACAAGAAAGACTTATGCGGCGCATTGGAATCGCGCCGGAGCCGCGCAAATTCACGCCCCATGTCACGCTCGCACGGCTGCGGGCCGCCTCTTGCGCCGGTGTCGCCGAATATCTGTCCTCGCGGGGATATTTTTTGTCCCGCCGGTTCGAGGCGAAGCGCTTCGTTTTGTTTTCGTCGCGGGCATCGACCGGCGGCGGTCCCTATGTCGTCGAGGCAGCATACCCGCTCGGGTGAACACAGGCGGCGCAGGCCTTTGTTGAGAAATCAATTCTCCCGCCGCCGTTAGAGCATGATCCCAAAAAGT
>PLUZ01000487.1:11051-11269 GCA_003162995.1 Methylocapsa sp.
GAAACGCGGCGGCGAGAAGGCGAGAGCACACGGCCTCGCCCGCAAACCGAGGCACCGGTGCCGGATCGCAAACGCCTCTACGCGGACATGGCTCATCTTTTCCAGCAAGACCTCGCGAATGTTGAGGCGGGCATCTATCCCTTACCGGCTGATCATGACGGCTCATGGTCGATGCTGCTCAACCGATCGCGGCTTTTCTTCGAGGATTTGTCCGACGT
>PLUZ01000224.1 GCA_003162995.1 Methylocapsa sp.
TATCAGAGGAAAAGTCTTCAAATTTTGATCGGCGCCCTGCGATCCGACATTGGCTAGTTGGCCCCTTCTAGGAAATCCGCCTCGGGTGTTCCGAGGGTTCCATGAGAAGGATTTGTCCGAGCGCCTGGCATGGTCCAGCGCGATTTTGTTTGGGCCTTTGTTGTTCGTCGCCCTCATGCTCGAAGGCATGGATTTATTCACCTTGAACCGTATGACGTCAGAAATCGTCGGACCGTAGCCCACTCGGTCATTAAAGACCTTCTCTCTGCGGGTTGCATTTGGACGACCGAGATCGATCAGTGGGCGCTATGATGACCACCAAACCGAAAACACGCAAAGCACTCGCCAAAGCGGCCTCGCCAAGGGATGTCCCGAAAGAAATGGAACTCGACGCCGATGCCGCTAAGTCCCTTCCATGCAATGGTCGACCGCGAGAGTCGCGATCGCCAAAGCCTTCTTTATCAGGTGTATTTCCCGACCCATAAACTCTGCCACGGCAAGACTCCATATATCGCTGGCCCTGATCTGGGGCGAACAGATCAGGGCTGGCGGGGCCCGCCATACCGTTATCGCTTCTGGGCTCTAAAAGTTCTGTATGGGTAGAAACATCACGGCGCCGTGACAAGTCGCTAAGCTTGAACCTCTCGATACCGTGCGAGTTAAACGAAAGCCCGGTTTCGGTCGTGCGGCGTAGACTAAGCTTTACGGCGTTTCCGAGACTGTTGCATCAACCCGCTGATGGAGGATTCGCCCATGTCCCGTAGATTCATTATCGCCATGTTAGGCCTCGGCCTCGCTCTGATTCTAATGCCGCAGGTTTCGTTGGCTGAAGACCATCTCTCGCAGGCGATTGAGCACACAAGCCAAGCCATTAATTTTGGCAAGCAGGGAAAGGCCGATGTCCTAGCTACTCATGCCGAGGCGGCGCTCACGCACGCGGAAGCCTGTGAGGCGGCTAAGGCTAATCCTCACACAGCAGAAGCGATCACGATNNTCACACAGCAGAAGCGATCAAGCATTTAAAAGAAGCGATCGAGCAGGGAAAACAGGGGCATGCCGATGAAGCAACGACCCACGCCGAAGCCGCGTTGAACCATTTACAACAGGTTATGTAAATCGAGGCGGCGCTCAACAATCGTCGGCCGCGGTGCGGTCTGATCGCACGACCGCACCGATTATCACGGGGCAACGCGGCGCGGCGGGGGCGTTTCCCTTAGCGCGACAATGGAGATTTTCACGAGTTGATAACTTTGATGCTCCATCAGCGCTGTCCGAAGATGCCATGATTCTTTGCGACGAACTGGCGCCACTGCGGCTGCCAAGGTGGGCCGCGTCAATGATTTCGCCGTACACGTCAAGTTGAAATTGTTCGTGTGCCGCGTTTCCGATGCGCACCGGGCTGCTCCCTTCATAGCCCAACAGCCACGGGAGCTCCGACTCGCTAAGCCGGCGCTCGCCCGCGATACCATACATGATCTGTAGGTCGTCGGGGCTTCCGGCGACCGCACGCCGCAGCCACTCACGCCAGGAGAGTGCCTCCTCCGTGTAGCCCGAAATCAGCAGCGCATACAGAGTGAAGGTGACGTCACGAGTCTCTGCTCTGGCGCGCGAGCGGGGCCGGCCGCCTGGGCCTTCTATTGTGAACGCTTATTCGCCATGAAAAATAGTTGGCGCGCCGCGCCTGCGCAGTCCCCCGTGATGTGCTTCTCGAGCGCATGTTGGCTTGCTGCAATCCGATCGAAGTCGCCGGCGCAAGAGCCGCCTTGAAGCGGACACCCAATCCTATGAAGCTAAAGCCAAACCGAGAGCCGGCACAGGCTCGCCGCCTCAAGCCGCATTCAGATCGGCGGTCACCAGCACGGGTTCGGCGGCATCGAGCGTGCGTATGAGCTCTTCCTGGGTCGAGAAGAGCCCGTGTAGACGCTTGCCTTCGGCGCGAACCGAGACCCTGGCCGTGCAAAAAGGCCAAGGATCGACGACGAGGCCAAATCCGTCGCTGTCGCGCGGGCGCAACGTGAGTTCCACGCGTTGGTCCTTCGACGTCGGCACGTTCGGTATTTTGATTTCCTTCGTGACGCCCCAGCAGATTTCGAGCGACATCCGGTCGAAGGCCGCGATTAAAAGCCGGTTCCGCTCGATGGTTTCGGGCGACGCCTGTTCAGCGATCTTCGGGTCGGCCCGCAAGGAAGCTGCCATCTGCGCCTGAAAGCGATGCTGTTCGTCGAGAAAAGCCCGCACTGCCTTCGCGTTCTCGGGACTCGCCTTGGCGAAATTGAAGGTGAGCGCATAGATCGTGTCGGCATGAAGAGAGACCAGGAGTGCGGGATAACGCCCGAAAGCGCGGGCGCGGCGTACGCCTTCGCCCCAAAGCGCCGTGTGCGTTATCGCCGGGACATGACAAAACTCCTGCGGGAGCCCGGTCCGGGCGTCGAGCACGGGCGCAACTTCCCAGCGCAGCCAGCCTATGTCGTGCTGCTCGGCTGCCAGGCAAACCTCATCGTTCGGCGTCGGCGCGGCGAAGCGCTGATTGCCCCAGGCGCTAGCCAATTGGCCGGAAAGCCAAGCATGGCTCGACTGCGGAATGGCTATCACATCGAGGCCGTCCTTGCGAAGCAGCATGAGTCGCGTTCGTGATTTTCCCGACGGCAAAACGACGTGGCTTCGCTTCCGTTCCATTGCGGAGGTGGCGACGACGATGCAGATTCCCGACACGATGGCATATGGCTCCAAAAAATGAATAAAACCCATCGTTCTCGGACCCCGCCTCCTAACCGCGGTAACGGTTCCGATCTGACTCGTGTGGCAAAGCGCGTTTCCAATCGGCCATCCATATTGGCCGACGCACGCGGCGCTAGGTCGGAACCGCGCGATCGCATCGAAGTCTGGAAGAACGAAGGCGGTGCCAGAGGCGGAGTGAACCGATGAGAGCGCTCCGTGTCCTCGTGGTGGAGGATAACGCCATAATCGGCATGCTATTGGCCGGAGTACTCGCAGGGATGGGCCACGACGTATGCGCGATTGAGGCTACCGAAGCTGATGCGGTGACCACTGCCACTCGATGCGGACCAGACCTGATGTTCGTCGATGTGCAATTGG
>PLUZ01000135.1 GCA_003162995.1 Methylocapsa sp.
GCGGCTCGGCGCGGCCTGGCGGTCACTCGCCGAGCCACTGGTGCGCAGCACGGGCTTGACCCCTCGCGCGAGCCAAAAGGCAGCGAAGATTTCGTCGAATTTTTCCCAGTCGGAGCGGCGGCCGCAGAACAGCGCCCGGAATGCAGGGCGTAGCCGCGCGCCGTGCTTCGCGATCGGATCGGTGAGAAGAACAAGAGCGTCCTCGGTCTCCGCGAACCCTGTCGCGAAACCATTGTCGCGCAGGACGCGGACGAAAGCGACGAGCCGATGGCGCACTGCTTCGCCGGGGCATCTTTCACCGGAACTATTGGTTGCCAGCATAGCCATGACTTTAAGCCACCTGGCCGAGGAGACGGTCGCTGACCTCGCGTGACATCCGACCTTTGTCCTCGGCAGTCTTCACGAGGCACATCAGGGTTTCGTAAACACCTTCGGGACTGTCATGCAGCCGCCGCACCCCGAGGCCGATGAGCGCGGCGGCCCAATCGAGCGTCTCGGCGACGCCCGGCGTCTTGCGCAAATCTTCCTTGCGTACGGCCTGCACCATGGTCGCGATCTGTAGCGCCAGCGCCGCATCGATGCCAGGCAATCGCGCGAGTAGGATGCGCGCCTCGCGTTCCACGTCGGGAAAGTCGACGTAGTGGTAGAGACAGCGGCGGCGCAAGGCGTCGGACAGTTCGCGCGTGCCGTTAGACGTCAAAACCACGCGGGGAACCGAGATGGCGGTCACTGTGCCGAGTTCCGGGATGGAGATTTGGAAGTCCGACAAAAGTTCGAAGAGAAACGCTTCGAACTCTTCATCGGCACGGTCGATTTCATCGATCAGCAAGACCGGTGGCCGCTCCTGCCGGATCGCCGCCAGGAGTGGCCGCTCGAGCAGATAGCGTTCGGAGAAAATATGCTCCTCGATATTGTCGGGATCATCCCCTTCGCGCGCTTTGATGGCGAGCAGCTGGCGCTGATAGTTCCACTCGAAAAGGGCCGCATTCTGATCGAGGCCTTCATAGCATTGCAGGCGTATGAGTTTCGTCTTGTGCAGACTGGCTAGTGCCCGTGCTACTTCGGTCTTGCCTACTCCCGCTTCGCCTTCCAACAAGAGTGGGCGGCGCAGCATATCCATCAGCCAGAGCGCGGTCGCGAGATCGCGGTCGGCGATGTAGCCGCAGGCGGCAAGGCCCAGGGCAATCTTTTCGCGAGGCGCGGCATTCGTCATCGGCTTTGACCCGAAGAATGGAGTTGGCGGCACCCACCGCCGGCGCGGCCAAAGGACTGCACAGGAAGCCTCATGTGAGGATGAACTTTTCGGTCTTTGCTTGGCCCGGCCTTAGCCTCAGAATTTAAACCTGGGATTTGGATTAAGTGAGCGTACAAATTAATGTCTTCGCTGGCGAAGACGCAAGATGCGCTTCGCCAGAGTCATATCACGCGTGCAGCCCAAGCCCGTCCGCCACCTTCCAGAGCCGCCAAGCGTGATGGGGCATTGGAATATGTCCGGCCTCGAGGAATGCAAAAGCGTCATTGACCGCATTGGAGAAGCATGGGACCCCTCCCACATGCGGGCTCTCGCCGACGCCTTTGGCACCAATCGGATGATGCGGCGACGGCGTGACGGTGAAATCGGTTTCCCACTTCGGGGTTTCGACGGCGGTCGGAAGGAAGAAATCCATGAACGAAGCGCCCATCACGTTTCCCTGCGCGTCATAAGTGATCTCCTGGCCCATCGCCACGGCGAAGGCTTCGGTGAGGCCGCCATGAACCTGTCCCTCAATGATCATCGGGTTAATACGCGTGCCACAATCGTCGAGGGCGTAGAACCGCCGCGTCTTGGCGACGCCGGTATCCACATCGATATCCATCACGCAGAAATAGGCACCAAACGGATAGGTCATGTTGGGCGGATCATAGTAGTTCACGGCCTCGAGACCTGGTTCCATTCCAGGCGGCAAATTGTTGTAGGCCGCCCATGCGATCTCCTTCATGGTCTTGAACTTTTCCGGCAAGCCTTTCACCTTGAAGCGGTCGATATCCCATTCGACGTCATATTCCGACACTTCGAGCAGGTGCGCTGCGATCATCTGCGCCTTCGCCCTTATCTTGCGCGCCGCCATAGCGGTCGCTGCACCAGCAACTGGCGTCGAGCGCGAACCATAGGTGCCAAGACCATAGGGGGCAGTATCCGTATTGCCTTCCTCTACGGTGATGTCATCGGCGGGGATGCCGAGCTCCGTGGCAATGATCTGGGCATAGGTCGTCTCGTGGCCTTGGCCCTGGCTCTTGGTGCCCATTCGCGCCACGATCGAGCCGGTCGGATGGATGCGGATCTCGGCCGAATCGAACATGCCAACACCAAGAATGTCGCAATTGCGGGAGGGCCCGGCGCCAACGATTTCAGTAAAGAAGGAAACGCCAATGCCCAATAATTGGCGCGTCTCGCCGCGGCGGAAGGCCTCCTGTCTCGTCTTCTGTTCGGCCCGCAAGGCCGGGTAGCCAACAGCATCCATCGCCTTTTGCATAGCGACATGATAATTGCCGCTGTCATATTCCCAACCGAGCGCCGAATGGTAGGGGAATTGCTCAGCCTTGATGAAGTTCTTCATCCTCAAGTCCACGGAATCCATACCGAGCTTGTGGGCCAGAACTTCGATCGCGCGCTCGATGGAATAAACTGCTTCCGTCACCCGGAAGGAGCAACGATAGGCGACGCCGCCCGACGCCTTGTTGGTATAGACGCCATCGACTTCCAGATGCGCCACCGGTATGTCGTAGGAGCCGGTGCAGATGTTCATGAATCCTGCCGGCCATCTCGACGGATCAGCGCAGGCATCGAAAGCGCCATGATCCGCCAACACGTGAATACGCATGGCCAAAATCTTGCCGTCCTTCGTCGCTGCCAGTTCGGTCGTCATATGATAGTCACGAGCGAAAGATGTCGTCGATAGATTTTCCATCCGGTCCTCGACCCATTTCACTGGGACACCGAGAACGATCGAGGCGACGATGGCACAGACGTAGCCGGGATAAACGCCAACCTTGTTGCCGAAGCCGCCACCAATGTCGGGAGCGATGACATGCACTTTATGTTCGGCAATCCCCGACAAGATCGAGACCACGGTGCGTATGACATGCGGGGCCTGGAACGTTCCCCAGACAGTCAATTCACCTTTGATCTTGTCCATTGACGCGACGCATTGACAGGTTTCGAGCGGCGACGGATGCGTGCGATGATAGACGAACAGATCCTTGGTCGTGACCTCGGCAGTGTCGAAAACCGCATCGGTCCCTTGTTTGTCTCCAACTTGCCAGTTGAAAATGTGATTGGGGTGTTTGCGTGGGCCATGCGCGCCGTCCATCTTGTCTTTGATGTCCTCGCGCAGCACGGGGGCATCTGGTGCCATAGCCTGAAACGGGTCGACGACAACCGGAAGCGCTTCGTACTCGACCTCGACGAGTTCGGTCGCATCCGCCGCGATGTAGCGGTCTTCCGCCACCACGAATGCGATTTCCTGGTTTTGAAAGAGAACCTTATCGTCGGCCAGCACCGCCGCGACATCGCCGGCAAGCGTCGGCATATAATGAAGTTTGAGTGGCTTGAGGTCAGCTGCGGTCAAGACCGCCTTGACGCCGGGCAGCGCCAGAGCTTTCGATGTGTCGATGCTTTTGATACGGGCGTGCGGGTGCGATGAGCGAACGAAATCGCCGAATAGCATGCCTGGAAGCTTGAGGTCGTCGACATAATTGCCTCGGCCTTGCGTGAACCGAATGTCTTCGGTGCGCTTGCGCCTGCACCCTAAGCCCTCAAGTTTTCCGGTGCGCTCGGCTTGAGTCGGGGTCATGTCGTTCATTCGGCGGCCTCCTGATAGGGCACGCCGTTGATCTTGGCGGCGGCATATTGAATGGACTTGACGATGTTCTGATAGCCGGTGCAGCGGCAAAGATTGCCGGAAATGCCAATGCGAATCTCGTCTTCACTAGGATTGGGGTTTTCCTTCAGCAGGCTGTGCGCACGCATGATCATGCCTGGCGTGCAATAGCCGCATTGCAGGCCATGCATCTGGCGAAAGCCGTCCTGCAACGCATGCAGGGTGCCATCTGCCGCCGCCATCCCTTCGATCGTCACGATTTCGGCTCCATTGGCCTGAATCGCGAACACGGTGCAGGATTTGACCGACATTGCATTGAGGTCAACCGTGCAGGCGCCGCAGTGGCTCGTGTCGCAACCGATATGGGCGCCGGTCAGCCCGGCCTGTTCGCGCAAGAAATGAATGAGGAGCGTCCGTGGCTCGATCAGAGCCTCGACAGCACGCCCGTTGATCGTCATTTTGACGGGAACTCTCGACATCCTTTTCTCCGCTTGCTCAATTCTGGGCGCGTGATTTGGCGCGCGCAATCGCGCGGCGCACCATCATCCCAGCCATTTTCGTGCGATATTCGGCCGGACCGCGTCCGTCCGCGGCTGGGTCCGTGATGGTTTCCGCCGCGGCCGCCGCGTTGGCGATGGCGGCGTGGTCGAGCCCTGTGCCGATGAGCGCTTGGGCCGCTGCCTCCGCCCAAAGGGGCGTATCGGCGACATTGGTCAAACCGATGGAGGCCATCGTGCATTTGCCGTTTGTCATCGTGAGGATCACGGCGGCCGCGGCGACGGCGTAATCACCGACTTTGCGTTTCAGCTTCTCATAGGCATAGCCATGGCCACGGGGCGGCACGGGAATGCGAATCTCAGTAAGAATTTCGCCATTCTGGCGCGCGGTGTCATAGGCCCCGAGATAGAAGTCCCGCGCACGAACGCCTCGCTGTCCACTCTGACCCACGAGCTGATACTCGGCATCAAGACACATCATGACTGCCGGCATGTCATTGCCGGGGTCGCCATTGGCGACGTTGCCGCCAAGCGTTCCTAGGTAGCGGATTTGTGGATCACCGATCTGAAGAGACGTCTCTCGCAAGATGGGCAGGGTTTCAGCCAGAAGCGGCGAGCCACTGATCTCATATTGAGTGGTCATGGCGCCGATCACGATGTGGCCTGGCTCCTGCCGGATGCCTTTGAGGCCGCTCACTCCAGCGAGATCGATGAGGTGCTCGGGCGCTGACAGACGGGTCTTCATAACCGGGATCAGGCTGTGGCCACCCGCCAGCGGACGCGCCTCCTCGCCCAGTTGCGCCAAAAGTGCGACCGCTTCCTGCACAGAATTAGGTCTATGATACTCGAATCCGCTAGGGATCATGAGTTCCTCCGATGACGTTCCTCGCCGTGGCTGTTCGCCTTTATTAATATGAGGATCGCAGCTCATCGCGATGGCAGCAATTGTCAGTGCATGAAACGTTAGAAAATTTAACGAACTACCGCCTCACGCACGGAGAGACTCTCTGACAGCCAATATCTTCAGGCTTATCAGGCTTCCGGGACGGTCAAACTTCTTGGATAACGTGACCGTGCGTGCGGAGACTTTGACGCATTTCGTGCATTAAGCACGAAATGCGTCAGCCTCCGTGCCCTTTTTCAGTAACCGCAGCTATCTCTTCGCGCGGGCCTAGCCGCACGCTGACAAATGTTCGCTCTTGCAACAAGGTTCGAAGCTCATTGAACTTCACACGGCTCACCGGAACGGCGTGGGGCCGCGGACTGCTCAATTCGGCGATGGCGTTGTCGCCGGCCCGGCGCACGCTTTTGACATGTTTCAAATTGACAAGATGGCTTCGGTGAACGCGCAGAAAAGTGCCGCCCGCCAATTGCTCTTCGACTTCCCCGATCGCGAGCGGACAGAAGAAATTGTCGATGCCGTCGAATACAAATGTATAATGAGCGTCGGCATGAACTGCAAAAATATGCTCCGCCCGGATTGATCTCTTAACGCCTTCGCGTTCTATGGGAAGCACCTTAGCCGCAAGCGCCGGCGTCGATGGCGCCAAAGCAACGACTCCGGCAACCGGTTCGGCTCTCGGCTCTTCTCTCTTTTCGCTTCTCAAAGGCGGCAACGTCTCCGTCAATTTCGGCGCAGCGATTGGCTGCTCGGGGACAAATGTCAGTAGGAAGACTCCGGACAGCGTGAATGCAACAACCGCAACAACAATCGCCAGAAGGGCTGACGATACCGCCGGCGAGTCCGGGGGCATCGCAGTGTCAAGCGGATAGAAAGTTGTGCCGGCCATCGCCGTGTAATGCATCCCCGAGATCGCCAGACCAAGGAGCATCGCGCAGATGAAAAGCGGAGGCCGCCGCGTATTGTCGAAGGTGAGCCAGAGGGCCACTGCCGAGGCGGCAATACTAATCAAAATGCTCGTCGCAACAATGCCGGGGTTATGCGACATGTGAGCGCTTTCATGCAGGGCCCACATACCGGTGTAATGCATCGTCACGATGCCGCCGCCCATGACAATTGGCGCGGCAACGAGGGTAAAATACGTGCGCCGCCCAAGCGTTACTGCCTCAAGAGCAACGCCGACGACCAGCACACAGACGAGAAACGAAAGAAGCGTGGGAAGCACGAGATAGTTGATAGTAACCGGTAAGCGCACAGCAAGCATGCCGACGAAATGCATGCTCCAGATGGCGACCGCGAGCGAAAACGCGGCGCCTGTTAGCAGAAGCCTTCGCTTCAGCCCGTGCGACCCATTGATCTGCAACGCAATCCGCAGACAAACGTAACTGCCCTGGATAGCGAGGGCGAGAGAAAGAAGAACTAGGCTTGGGTCATAGCTAAGAGGCATGGATAGCCTCCGTCCTCCCTGCCCGGTTTACGCCACCATTGGCAGGTTCGATTTCAATCGAAACGCTTTTGACCTGGGCTCTTAAATAGATAGAGCGGCCGGCGTAATTTGAAAATGGGAAAATTCCATCGCAGTGTGAAGACAGCTTGATCTGTGCCAGAATCGTATGTCCAGGAGTTTTAGAGTCTCGCATAGTCCCAGGGTCCTCCGAGGCTTTGAGACTATGTCTTTTCGACCAAAATGGCCTGTCCGCCTTCACCTGATCATCCGTGCGGCAATTGCATGCCATCAGATCCTCTGTCCCTAAGTGGCAGTCACTCACGCAAAATTGTGCCGGCATAACCGGAACATGTGAAAACTGCCGGGTGATGAACTTGTTGCAATTCTCACCCTGACACGCTGCTTGGCATGACTCCCGAGCTTGAGACAATATCGTCGTAAATTTGGAGCTCAATTGAGATGGTATCGATGAGCTTCGATCGGCCGACGCGGCCTAAAATTTTAAAATATAGACACGCGGGCTGAAAGCGCCGCGCCCTATTGACAAGTCAAATCACGAACATGTCAGAACCCTCTCATCATCCCCTTCCCAGATTTTCCGAACCCTGCCATTATCCTGTCTTGGATATCCGAGGGTCAAGTCATGGCAGCGTTGGTTTTCTAGCTCATTGTCGGAGCGCTCGCTGGCTGGATCGCCGGCCTCGTTGTTAAGGGCGCTGGCTTTGGTCTGATCGGCAATATTATCGTCGGAATTTTGGGATCGATTGTCGCTGGCTTCGTGTTCCCTCTGCTAGGCGTCCATCTTGGGTCGGGACTTGTCGGATCTGTCATTCACGCCGCGATCGGGGCAATCATTCTCCTCTTTGTCTTGTCGTTGATCCGGAGAGCGTGATNNCTCGGTATCAATTTTTTCGATACCGCCGACATGTATTCGCTTGGCGGAAGCGAAGAGATTCTAGGCCGCGCCCTCCGCGACTTTGCGGCACGCGATGACGTCGTGATCGCCACGAAAGTCTTCCATCCGATGAGCGACAAACCCAACGCCCAAGGTCTGTCGCGAAAACATATTCTCGCAAGCATCGACGCCTCGCTCAGGCGTTTGTGTACCGACTATGTCGATCTCTATATCATTCATCGATTCGACCCGGAGACACCGATCGAGGAAACCATCGAAGCCCTGGACATCGTCGTGCGCTCGGGCAAGGCCCGCTACATCGGCGCCTCCTCCATGCACGCCTGGCAGTTCATGCGGATGCTCGCCCTCCAGGAGCAGCATGGCCTAGCAAGATTCGTCTCGATGCAGAACCACTATAATTTGGTCTACCGCGAGGAAGAGCGGGAGATGCTTCCGCTCTGCCGCAACCTGGGGCTTGCCGTCACGCCTTGGTCGCCGCTCGCGCGCGGTCTCTTGGCGGGATCACGCAAGAGGCAAACGATACGAGCGGCCACGGACCGGCCGGCCCAGCAATGGTACGATCATCCTGCCGAGGAGGACGCGATCGTCACGGCCGTTGAACAAATCGCCACCATCCGGGGCGTCCAGCCGGCTCAAGTTGCACTTGCGTGGCTTATGAGCCGGCCGGGGATTACGGCTCCCGTCATCGGAGCCTCCAAGCCACACCATCTCGACGATGCCGTTGCGAGCCTCTCGCTTGCCCTAACTGGCGAAGAAGCCGCTCAGCTCGAAGCGCCTTATCGGCCACGCCCTGTCGCGGGTCACGTATAGACTACACCCAATGGCGGTGTCTCCTTGGCGGTTTTTACTTGTCCATTGAATCGCAACGGCCGCGCTAGGCGGCCGTTGGTCTTGCTTTGGCAGGTCTCAGGAAAGTCTTGGCTAGAAGTGCCAGATAATGTCGCCCGAGGCGATCGCGATGGAATGTTTGGTGCCATTGTCGAAGGCCGGTGCGTTCAGCGAATGGTACCAGGCGATTTCGGGACGCAACTCGACTTGCGGCGAGAGCCAATGCTGCCAGCCAATCGCCCAGTTGTTATAGGCCGTCGCAAAGCCGGTGCGCTGGCCGTCGATGTCGTCAAAGAATTCTCCGCGCAAGGAAATATTGTCCAAGGGAGAGAATTGGTAGTTCAGGTAGAAAAGCGCTGTCCATACATGCGCCGTGCAGGAGGTCTCCCCGGTTGGGCAGTGGGCTTCATTCGGACGGTTGAACGGAATATAGGCGAAGGGCGTGGCCCCATAGCCCTGCGACACATCGGGAACATTCCTAATATACATGTAATAGGATTCCATTGAGATGTGCCATTGATCGTTGAACTTATGGTACCAGGTGCCGCCCAGCCATTGCAAATTGTTGTAACCCCAGTCGCCGTTGTTGATGCCGTCAGCACAAAGATAAATATTGTCCCAGGCATTGTCACTTTCCCATTGGACGCAGGCGGTGCCGGTCGGCTGAAAGCCGGGGTCCCTCGGGCCTTGATAGCCGGGATAGCCGGTCACTGGATTGATGAGCGAGATGTGTGTCCCATTCCACGGCGTCGTTTCCGTGCCAACGGCAATGCCGAATTGCACCTCCCAGTTCTTGGTCAGCTTGAGAGTGGCATTGATACCCTCGTTCGTGTAATTGTCGAACCCGTAGGTCATCGAGTGCGAGTACATATAATTGTTCGGCGCGAGCTGCGCCTCGATGTCCGGCACCGAGATGTAGCGCCCGAGACGTAACTCCAACCCTTGCGCCACATAGGGGATATACATTTCGCCATAGACCATCGGCATGTCGTAGCCGGAGAAATGGTTGCCATATAACAACTGGTTGCTGAAGATCCCATAAGCGGTGGTGTAGCGGTAGTTTTCGCCAAAGATCCCGCTGACGCGAAAACCCCAGTCGATATGGTCCATCT
>PLUZ01000518.1:0-1378 GCA_003162995.1 Methylocapsa sp.
CCGCAGCGAGTGCCCATCGGCAACCCATCGAGCGGCGTAAAACCCATCGAGCTCGCGATGGAGCGCCCGTTAAGGATCGCGCACATTGAGGCGCCGTTGCCGAGGTGTGCGACCACGACGCGACCTGCCGCTTGCAGGGGCGCCACCTGCCGCAGCTTTTCCGTCATATATTCGTAAGATAGGCCATGGAAGCCGTAGCGCCGCACGCCCTCATCGTAAAACCGGCGGGGCAGCGCGAACACGTCGTTGACGAACGGATGCTTGCGATGAAAAGCAGTGTCGAAACAAGCGACTTGGCGCATATCTGGCCAAGCCTCACGCGCCGCCAGCATGCCGGCAATGTTGTGCACCTGATGCAGTGGCGCGAAGGGCGCCAGGGTTTCGAGATAACCCAAAACCTCGTCGGTCACGAGCGCCGGCCCGTCGTAACGAATGCCGCCATGCACGACGCGGTGCCCGGCGGCGACAACGTTGGTGTCTGGGAAGGCGCCAAGCCGCCACTCCAGCACACGCCGCAGCGCCTCGATATGGAACGGCGCGCCGGCCGCATCCGGCCATGCATCCTCATAGATCGGCGCTCCCGCGCCGTCGCGTACCGTGATGCGCCGTAGCTTCCCGAGCATCTCCACCAGGCCAACGGCGCGTGCGGCGGGAACGCCCCCATCCAGCTCGAAGAGCGCGAATTTGATCGAGGACGAGCCAGCGTTGAGGGTGATGACCTGGCGGTTCATTCGGCGACCTCCTTCAAGGCTTCCGGAGCGACCGCGCTTTCGCCGGTGGACAACCAATGAGCGTAGAGAACCGCAACCGCGCACGAAAACAGCCGCGAACGTTCGTCGTCCGCCCGGCTGGTCAACAACACCGGGACCTTGGCGCCCAGCACCAGACCTGCGCCCTGCGCCTGCGCGACATAGGTAAGGTCCTTCGCAAGGATATTGCCCGCCTCAAGGTTGGGCGCTACTAGGATGTCGGCGCGTCCGGCGACCAGCGAGGTCAGGCCCTTGGTCTTCGCGGCCGATAGGCTTACGGCGTTGTCCATCGCCAGCGGGCCGTCAACGATGCCGCCGCGGATCTGCCCGCGCTCCGACATCTTCGAAAGCGCGGCAGCGTCAACGGTCGACTGAATCTTCGGATTCACCGTCTCGACGGCCGACAGCACCCCCACTTTCGGTCGCACGATCCCCAACGCCAACGCCAAGTCGATCGCGTTCTGGACGATGTCGACCTTCTCTTCAAGCGTCGGCGCTACATTAATGACAGCGTCGGTAACGAGCACCAACTGATTCAGCGAAGGCGCATCCATAACGAACACATGGGTGATCCGGCGCCCTACTCGCAAGCCGCCTTGTGACTTTACCACATGTTTGAGCAACTCGTC
>PLUZ01000518.1:1473-2644 GCA_003162995.1 Methylocapsa sp.
AGCGCATTCTCTTCATCGGGGCCGACAACAGCGGTCGTCATCGGTATCAGATTACGGCAGTCGCCGATCAGCCGTTCGACGCGAGCGTGATGTTGCACCGTCAAATCGGGTAATTCTACGTCGGGGATCGTCTGGCGAGATGCTGGCGCGCGAACCTCAGCGGTTCCGTCGGCGATCAGCTCCACCCCCCGGTTGATGCGCGTCTGCAGCACCACCGTCGCCGGCGGGCGCAGCTCCTCTACACGGACGGACACCTTCAATGCATCGCCGACATAGGCCCGCGTATGGAAACGCAGCGTCTGCGCCACATATAGCGTGCCAGGACCCGGCAGTATGTTGCCGAGCACCGCCGAAAACAACGAGCCGATCCACATTGCCGGCGCCGCTGCCGCGTCATCGCGAACGGCAGAAGGACCGCGTAGGTTCTCCGGATTGAGGTTGCCGCTAGCGTGTGCAAAGACGATGAGATCGTCCGGGGTCACCACTCGCGTGATCGAGGCCTCTTCCCCGATCGCGAGCTCGGCGAATGTCCTGTTGGTGCGCATCATTCCTCCACTACTTCAAGGGACATCAGTGTCTCCGCGGCTTACGCCCAAGTTTGTTTTCAACCTCGTCGAAACTGTCGATGTCGGTTGAACGGGACGATGTTCTCGATCGCAAGGAACGAAGCACGCACCCGCGAGGTCTATTTCCCCTTCAGGGTGTCTTTGAGGCCGCCGATGGCGTTCTGCACCTTGCCCTCAACTTTGTCGGCGTTGCCATCCGACGCCAGCTTGGCGTTACCGATCACCTCACCAACTGCTTGCTTGACTGCGCCTTTGATCTCCTTCGCCGATCCCCCGACCCGGTCCTTCTCCATGACTTATTCCTCCAAAACGTAGCAAAGCCCCTGAAACGGGAGAAATGGCTATGGTGTAGCTCACTTATACTCTGGTCTTAAAACTCGAGTAGCAGACGACCGAGCGNNCTTCTCAGGGCCTCGCAATACTGAAGGTCATGTCATGGCGATTAAACTCAGGCCGTCATTCACTCCGAACTCTTTATCTCGCTAAGGTTGGCGAGGACCGGAGCATTGGTAAGTACCGTAAGGACCAGATTGTCTTTTCCCAGGGAGATCCCGCGGATGCGGTTTTCCACATCCAGAAAAGCAAGGCGAAGATCACAGTCATTT
>PLUZ01000518.1:2712-4161 GCA_003162995.1 Methylocapsa sp.
AACCAGCGTTCGCCAAGATGTTCATTGCCGATCTTCTGGGACGGACAATCCGCGTCGAAGCAGACCTCGTCGATCAGCTGTTTAATTCTATTGACAACAGGGCTTCATTCGCTACAACGCCACATCGAAGTTCACAGTTCATTGTTGAATGTCGTTCTGCACGATGAGTCGCACATCGAGGCTTAAATGTGCGCATTTTGTGGACGCCCGGGCATGCGGATATGACCGCAGTCCGCATGATGTGATATGTGCGCCATTTGATTTGAGATGCGAGCAATATTGAACAGTCTTCTCCTTGGATTGGGCGTAACCTTATTAAAGCTCGGTAAACGACTTTGTCATGTTCGTGCTGCTTACTTGTCGATGGACCGTGGCGTTCAAAGCCCAGATGTCTAAATTTCAATGCCTCAGGACGCTCGTCGCCGAACTAAATCCGCTCGAAAATCTTCTATTCTTGGCGGGTGTGACAAGGCCCGCGCCATCGCTCCGTGATTTTGTGGTGCAATTCCGCGACGGCCAATCAGCCAAAGCCTATCTCAGACACTTATGGGCTGACCTGAGGCGGGGCGGGCTTGCGCATTGGCGGGATTGGCATTGCGCTAACCGTCGAACGCTGATCGCAGGTTCGTGACCAATTGACGGCAATAAATCAGGGAGGACATTTATGCGCGTTGCAGTAATCACGGGCGGAATGGGCGGGCTTGGCGATTCAATCAGCACGAAAATGCTCGCGGCCGGCTACCAGGTTGTGGTCACCCATTCGCCCGGCAACACGAAAGCCAAGGAATGGATCTCCGGACACAAGACCAGCGGTCGCGAATTCAGCGCCTACCCGGTCGACGTTGCAGATTTCGATTCCTGTAAGGAGTGTGTCGCACGAATTACCAAAGACGTCGGACCTGTTGACATTCTGGTCAACAACGCTGGGATAACACGCGACACCACGTTTAAGAAAATGAGCAAAGGTGACTGGGATTCGGTTATTCGCACCAATCTCGACTCGGTCTTCAACATGACCAAACAGGTCATGGAGGGCATGGTCGACCGCGGCTGGGGCCGTGTGGTCAACGTATCCTCGGTGAATGGCTCGAAGGGCGCATTCGGACAAACCAACTATTCAGCCGCGAAGGCCGGGATGCACGGCTTCACCAAGGCGTTGGCGCTCGAGGTTGCCCGCAAAGGGGTTACGGTCAATACCATCTCGCCAGGCTACATCGGCACCAAAATGGTCATGGCGATCCCGAAGGAAGTGCTCGATACTAAGATTCTGCCACAGATCCCGCTCGGACGCCTCGGCAGGCCCGAAGAAATTGCAGGTCTTATCATCTACCTATGCTCGGAGGAGGCGGCGTTTGTGACCGGCGCCAATATCGCGATCAACGGCGGCCAGCACATGCAATAGCGGGCGCTCTCAAGGGCATTGTCACATGAGACCGATCGCGGTAGGGA
>PLUZ01000180.1:0-3440 GCA_003162995.1 Methylocapsa sp.
CAATTGCCAGGCGCGGGTGAGAACCGGCATCGACAGAGCTTGCGAAAACTGCTGGCCACGGACGCGTTCGTCCGGCGTCAACGAGGCATCTTGGGCGGCCTCTTTCACGAGTTTCAGGCGGGTGACGAGATGGACGAATTCCGCGAGGCTGGCCAGGACTTCGGCCGGGTCGGCGCCAAAATCGTGAAGGTCCTTCAGGATGCCGAGGGCTTCCGCCATCTGGCCGCGCATGAGGGCTTCGAAAAGATCAATAATCCGGCCGCGATCAGCGAGCCCCAGCATCGCGCGCAAGGCTTCCGCCGTGATCGTCGCGCCGGTCTGGCCCGCACCATGGGCGATGGCCTGATCGAGAAGCGACAGCGCGTCGCGCACCGAGCCTTCCGCCGCGCGCGCGATGAGGCTCAGCGCCTCCGCCTCGATCGCGACGGCCTCCTTGGCGCAGATCAAGGCAAGATAATCCGTCAGCACATGCGCCTCGACGCGGCGCAGATCGAACCTTTGGCAGCGGGAGCGCACAGTGACCGGAACCTTTTCGATCTCGGTCGTCGCGAACAGAAATTTCACATGATCGGGAGGCTCTTCCAAGGTTTTCAAGAGACCGTTGAAAGCCTGTTTGGAGAGCATATGCACTTCGTCGATAATATAGACTTTTGTGCGTGCCATGACTGGCTTGTAGCGTGCGCTCTCGATGATCTCGCGCACATCATCGATCCCGGTATGCGAGGCGGCGTCCATTTCGATGACATCGACATGGCGCGATTCGATGATCGCCTGGCAATGCACGCCTAGCTCCGGCATATGAATCGTGGGGCGCGTTACCGCCGGCTCCGCGCCGTGCGCCNNGCCGGCTCCGCGCCGTGTGCGGGCAATTCATAATTGAAAGCGCGGGCGAGGATGCGCGCCGTCGTGGTCTTGCCGACGCCGCGCACCCCGGTCAAAATATAAGCTTGGTGGATTCGGTCGAGGTCGAAAGCGTTCGACAGCGTCCGGACCATGGCCTCCTGGCCGATCAAATCCTCGAAGCGCGCGGGGCGGTATTTCCGGGCAAGAACACGATAGGGAGACGCCTCTTTCCCGGCGGCTTTGTCCGGCGCGGCAAAAGTGGCCAATCCCAACCCGGGAGCGGCTTCGTCATTGGCGTTCGGAGGTGGTTCCATGCGATCGGGAAGCGCTCTCGGCGATAGGTTCGGCCGGAGCCGCCCTAGCCCCGCGGCCCGGCCAGCCCGCCGGGCATAGCCAAAATTCGGCAAAGCTCAAGCTAAAAGGCGAAAGTGGGAGGCTGGACAGAGACCCGCCCGGTCTCGTTAGGGCTGCTTCCTTCCGGATCTGACCCGGTTGGCGAGTGGTGCGTCCACCGCCAACCTCCCAGCCTCTATTTGGACCACGCGGGGAATTTTCGCAAGCTTCGCGAACGGAAGGCTGGCCGGCATCCCAAAACTTATCAATAGCCGCCGGACGCGGTGATGATGTCGCCCGTCAGCCATCCGGAGCTGTCGGAAGCCAGGAAGACCGCAATCCGCGCGATGTCTACCGGCTGAGCTATGCGCCCAAGCGGGGTCTCCGCCACCATCTGCTTTTCGAAATCGCTTCCAANNACCACCGAATTCGGTATCGCCTTCACACCCGCAACGGAGCTGAGGTTGATCACGCTTCCCCCGGCAGGCCCAAAATATTTCAATGCCTCCCTTGTCGCCAGGATCGTCCCGAGGACATTGATGTTGAACTCCCGGTGGAACTCGGTTTCCGTCACGGCCTCGAGTGGACTGAACTCAAAGACCCCGGCGTTATTGACGAGCACGTCCAGCGATCCGAAAGCCTTCTTCGCCTCCTCGAACAGACGCTGCACATCTTTTGCCTCCGCCACATTGCCATGGACCGCGATCGCCTTGCCGCCCTTGCCGGTGATCTCCGCGACAACGCGCTCCGCTCCCTCATTGCTGGAGGCGTAATTCACCACGACCGCCGCTCCGGCGGCTGCCAAGCCCTTCGCGATCCCCGCGCCGATTCCTTTCGACGCCCCGGTCACAACCGCTACCTTGCCAGTCAGCTCACTCATCTGTCTTCTCCGATCACGCCGTCATCAATTTGATAGTTAGACGACCATCTAAGTGATAATTGTGAGACGTCAAGAGCGTGCGGTTTGCAGCGTTAAATTGCCGCAAGCCGGTCGAGATAGGCGCTGAGCACGTCGCGTTGGAGGATGAGGTTCATGAACTTGCCTTCGCGAACGGTCTGGATCAAGCCCGCCGTCTCCAGCTCTTTAATGTGATGGGACAGGGTCGCGGCGCTGACATCGTGGGCTTCGTGCAGCACAGTGCAGGGAGTAGGCGCCTCATTAGCCCCGATCTGCTTGAGGATCTGATAGCGGCGCGGCTCCGCCAGGGCGCGGGAAATCCTCGCGAACTGCTGGTCTGAGAGGAGAAATTGCTCGGCAATGGGCATGGGTTCAAGTTACCAGAATGAGCTGCGCGCTGCCCAGTCTGATCTTCATCGATATTTAGCAGCACCGAGCTTTGTAAGGGCTCACCTAGACAAAACTTCTAAATCTGAACGGGCTAAATCGCGGTGCCGTGCAGATCATAAGCGTCCGCCCGCTCGATTTTCACAGTGACGATGTCGCCCTGCCGCAAGGGCCTCCGCGAGGCGACGTGGACCTTGCCGTCGATCTCGGGGGCATCGCCTTTGCTGCGGCCGACGGCTTCGCGCAGCCCGGCTTGATCGACGATGACCGGAAGGCGCTTGCCAATCTTGTCCTTGAGCTTGCGGGCGCTGATTTTCTGGCACGCTTCCATAAAGCGCTTGTAACGGATTTCTTGCACCTCGGACGCCACATGCGGCAGACCGAGATCATTGGCGCTCGCGCCCGCGACCGGCTCATATTTGAAGGCGCCCGCGCGATCGATCTTTGCGTCTTGAAGCCAGTCGAGAAGCATCTCGAAATCTTCTTCGGTCTCGCCAGGAAAGCCGACGATGAAGGTCGAGCGCAGGGTCAGATCGGGGCAGACTTCACGCCATTTCTCGATGCGCTCCAGCGTCTTCTCGGTGCCGCCGGGGCGCTTCATTGCGCGTAAAATTTTCGGGCTCGCGTGCTGAAACGGAATGTCGAGATAAGGCAGGATTTTTCCTTCCGCCATCAGTTCGATCACCCCGTCGACATGCGGATAGGGATAGACATAGTGGAGCCTGACCCACACGCCGAGCTGCCCAAGTTCGCGTGCGAGGTCGAGGAATTTCGCCTTGACCGGACGCTCTTGATAAGAGCTTTCGGCATATTTCAGGTCCAACCCATAGGCGCTCGTATCTTGCGAAATGACGAGCAGCTCCTTGACTCCTGCCGCGACGAGCTTCTCGGCCTCGCGCAAAATATCCCCCGCCGGACGCGACACGAGATCGCCACGAAGCTTTGGGATGATGCAAAAGGTGCAACGGTTGTTGCAGCC
>PLUZ01000180.1:3455-3726 GCA_003162995.1 Methylocapsa sp.
CCGCTGATCCAGCGAAGCTCCGGAAATTTTTCCAGTATTGCATCGGGCTCGGCGCCCATGCAGCCGGTGACGATGACCTTGCTGTTCTCGGCTGCTGCCGCACCGATCGCGGCAAGTGATTCGGCCTTGGCGCTGTCGAGAAAACCGCAGGTGTTGACGATGACCGCGGCGGCACCTTCATGCGTCTTGGCGAGCTCGTAGCCCTCGGCGCGCAGACGGCCGATGATCCTTTCGCTATCGACGAGGGCCTTGGGACAGCCAAGCGAGACGA
>PLUZ01000180.1:3813-10300 GCA_003162995.1 Methylocapsa sp.
GGAATTGCCACCGCAATCGCATTTGCCGCACAGGCGCTTGCCACCGCGCGGACTGACTTAGGCGCCCCGATCCGCCTGGCGATCTCCGTATAGCTCGCCGTGGACCCCGCGGGGATCTCCCGCAAAGCTTGCCAAACGCGTTGCTGAAAGCCCGTGCCGCGAATGTCGAGAGGCAAGTCGAGACCGAGCGCCGGCGCATCAACGAAACCAACAACTTTGGCGACAAGTGACTCGAACCCCGCGTCGCGGCCAGTCAGCTTTGCGCGTGGAAAACGGTCTTGAAGGTCGCGCGCGAGGGCGTCCGGGTCGTCGCCCATGAGGATGGCGCAGACGCCCTTTTCGCTTCTCGCCACGAGGATGGTGCCGAGGGAGCATTCCCCAATGGCGAAGGTGATCTCGATGTTTTTGCCACCGTCCCTGTAAGTGGCGGGAGTCATGCCTAGTATCGCATCTGCGGTTTCATAGAATCTCCCGCTGGAATTGAAACCTGCGTCATAGAGCGCCGAGGTCACTGTTGCGCCGGGCTCGGCAAGTGCGTCCCTGACACGCTTGGCGCGATGCGCAACCGCATAGGCTCTCGGCGTCACGCCGGTGACGGATTTGAAGAGCCGGTGGAAATGAGAGGGGCTCACCCCTGCCCTGCCCGCCATCTCGTTGAGGCTTGGGATTTGCGGTGCGGTCTCAATGTTCCGGCAGATTTCCGCGACCTTCGCGGCATGCCGCTCGGCGAAACTGGGCTCGTTTGGCTTGCATCGCTTGCAAGGGCGGAAGCCTGCCTGTTCGGCGTCCGCGCAGCTTGCGTAAAAGCTGACGTTGTTTGGCTTGGCCGCGCGGGCGGCACAAGACGGCCGGCAATAAACGCCGGTCGTCTTCACCGCATAGTAAAAGTGACCGTCGAAGTTGCGATCCCGCGCGACGATGGCCTGCCATCGCGGGTCCTGACCTGGCGGGACCTCGACGATATCCGGTGTGTTGAACATGGGATCCAAAGTCCATCGCCAATTTGATCTTGCGGCTTATTTAGTCCGTGACATAGGGCTCTACACTCCGGCTCTTGCTTTTAAATTCAGAATCGGCGGCTGGAATGATAAACGGGTTTCTTGCCTGATCCCCGGCCACGCCTGCAACTTTTTCCCCCGCGCGCCCGTAATTGCCGTTAGCGACACCGGGACGTGGAACCCGGGGTCTCGTTGTTTCACGCCGCCTAACGGCAATTGTCTAGCAGGAGAAATTTCATGTCATCCTTTCGCAACAGCGCGTTTGCAGCCGCCATAACCCTTGCCGGGCTCGGCGGCACCGCATTTTCCTCAGCTTTTGCCCCCGCGCTTGCGGAAATGACCGTGGAAGTCGGCGGCGCGCCGATGTATCCGTCGAAGACGATCATAGAAAACGCAGTCAATTCGAAGGATCATACGACACTTGTCGCAGCCATCAAGGCGGCGGACCTCGTCGAAACCTTGCAAGGCGACGGGCCTTTCACGGTCTTCGCGCCGATGAACAAGGCCTTCGAGAAGCTTCCCAAGGGCACGCTCGAAACCTTGCTCAAGCCCGAAAACAAGCCGGCTCTGACCGCGGTTCTCACCTATCACGTGATCCCCGGCAAAATTTCCGCCGCCGATTTCGTCGCAGCAGTCAAGAATGGCGGTGGCAAGGCCACCTATAAGACAGTCGAGGGCGAGTCACTGACCGTGCAACAAGACGGACGCAGACTCGAAATCAGCGACACCAAGGGCGATAAGGCTTTCGTGACGATCGCCGACGTCAACCAAAAGAACGGCGTCATTCATGTCGTCGATACGGTGCTTCTGCCGAAGAGCTGATGTTCGCGCTGACCGGGCTTGGCCGTTCCACGCGTGGTGCGGACCGGGCCGCCTCGGGAGAACTTCGTCATGCTAACGTCTTCCGCCGCCGTACCATCGCCTTCCGCGAGCGCCCGGCGCCCGCTCATTCACCCGCTGATCGTCCGCATCACGCATTGGATCAATGCCGGAGCGATCATCATCATGATCATGAGCGGCTTGGAGATTCATAACGCCTATCCGACCCTGCCTTTCAAGGTGCCGCGCGCGATCACGCTCGGCGGCTGGCTCGGCGGCGCGACGCAATGGCATTTCGCCGCGATGTGGGCGTTGATGATGAGCGGGCTCATCTATGTAACCTATGGCTTTATTTCAGGGCGATTCAAATGCAAGCTCTGGCCTATCTCGCCGCGCGAAGTCGTGGCCGATGTCGCGGCGGCGCTTTCGGGGCGGCTTTCGCACGAGGATCTGTCTGTCTATAATTCGGTTCAAAGGCTTCTTTATAGCGGGGTGATCCTAGCCGGCATTGTCGCGGTCCTGACGGGTCTTGCGATTTGGAAGCCGGTGCAGTTCCAAGCCCTCACCATGTTCTTCGGCGATTTCGACCGGGCGCGCATCATCCATTTTCTGGCGATGTGCGCGATCTTTCTGTTTCTCGTTCTTCATGTCGCGATGGCCTTGGCCGTGCCCAAGAGTCTCCGGGCAATGATCCGCGGCCGCTGAGATTTTGGGAGGAACCATGTTCGCCAAATTCCGCACGCCCCACATAGATACCAGCGTGATCCTGAAGGAAGCGGCGCGCCGCCTTGATTCGCCGACCCGCAGAGTGTTTATGCGCAACGCAATCGGGCTTGGTTCACTGACGCTTCTCTCCGGCTGCGATGTCGTCGATGGCTTCTCCGCCGAGCGGATGCTCCAGAGCATGTCTGATTTCAACGACAGGGTGCAGGCCTTGTTGTTCGATCCAAACAAGCTCGCGCCCGAATATCCGGAAAGCGCGGTCACAAGGCCTTTCCCATTCAACGCATTTTATCCCGAGGACAAGGCCCCGGTAATTGATCCAGGAGATTTCCACCTCGACATTACGGGGCTCACCGAGAACCAAAAGCCATGGACACTCGAAGAGCTGCATGCGCTGCCGAGGTTCACCCAGATCACGCGGCATATTTGCATCGAAGGATGGAGCGCGATCGGCAAATGGACGGGCGTTCGCTTCTCGGATTTTTTGGCGCGGATCGGCGCCGATTTGAGCGCCATATATGTGACCTTCCGCTGTGACGACAATTATATCACAAGCATCGACATGCCGACCGCGCTGCACCCGCAGACGCAACTCACATTCTGGTTCGATGGCGAGGTGCTTCCCCGCAAATATGGTTTCCCGATGAAGCTCAGAATCCCAACCAAGCTCGGCTTCAAAAATCCGAAGCACATCGGCGAGATCGAAATCGGCAATGATTTCAACGGCGGCTACTGGGAAACCTACGGCTACAATTGGTTCAGTGGGCTTTAACGCAAACTGGTTCCGCCGATGCTAGACCATGATCATTTCAAGATGAATCGTTCATGGTCTCTAACTATTTGTTGTGTCGCGTGATCAACCTTTTTTTCCGAACACTGTGCGTGCTTTCAGCGCGTCGTAGATCGGCGGCTCGCGAAGCATCGTGGCAACCGCCATCGCCGAGAAACAAGCGGCCAGCATCGGCAGGAGCAGCTGAGAGCTCTCCGTCATCTCGGTGACGAGGATCATTCCGGTGAGCGGCGCCCGCACGACAGCGGTGAATATGGCCGCCATGCCCACCACCGCGAAGGCAACCGCATGGGAGGTGGGGTCCGCCATGTCGGGGTGGACCAGCCCGCCAAAGATAAAACCCATTTGCGCTCCGAGGACCAGAAGCGGCGCGAACAGACCACCCGGCGTTCCAGCGGCGTAGGAGGCCGCGCCCAAAAAGAGGCGAAGCAGATAGATTAAAGGGAGAAGTGCAAGTACCTCGGTGCCGTCGAGCGCGCGCTGGGTGAGCGTGTCGCCGCCCCCGACTAGGCCCGGCGCAAACCATGCGAGCGCTCCGACCGCCGCCCCAACCAGCGCGGCACGAACTTCCACCGGCCAGTGCGCGAGGCGGTCGGCAATCGCGAGGGCGCCGAGAAGCACGTGATTATAGACGACGCCAAGCAGTCCGGCGATGACGCCCAACCCTATGCATAAAAGATTGTCGCCAAGTTCCGGAGTGGCGACCTTCGTCACGATAAAGTCCGGAGCCGGACCGGTGAGGAGCCGGGCCACCACGATGGCGCTGCCGGAAGCGCCGAGCGCGGCAACGGCGTCACGCGTGTCGAATTTCTTGATGAGTTCCTCCAGCACAAAAGCGGAGCCCGCCAGCGGCGCATTGAACGCGGCGGCTAGACCGGCGCCGCCGCCAGCAGCAAGCAGCGACCGGCAGTCGGTGGCGTTGCGTCCAAAGGTCTTGCCGACCAAGTCCGCGAGAGTCGCACCCATTTGGACACAAGGCCCCTCGCGGCCGAGTGCGAAGCCAGCGCCAATCGCCAGCAGGCCGCCAATGAATTTGACCGGCAGCAGGACCAATGGGGCCGGCGGCAACTCGCCGTTGATGACGGCCTCCACGTGAGGAATGCCGCTGCCGGCTGCATTCGCGCTGAAACGCCGCACAAGCCACGCGCTGAAGGCCGCAGCCACCGCCGCGCCCGCGATCAAGAGGCTACAACCAAGGAGCGGCTCGCCGTGCCACATGACGGGCAGGGAAATTCGAAAACGATCGACCGTTTCCAGCGCCCGCCGGAAAAGCCCGCAGATTAGCCCCGTGCCCGCTCCGGCAATGCCGGAAACCACGGCCAGCTGGAACAAGCCTGGGCCAATGAAAATCCTCGACGCCGGTTGAATATAGGACCCTATCCACCCAAATCGCGCCGTGACTGGGGCGGCGTCGCCCGGCCAGCTCTCGCCGATTTCATACGGATCGTGGCGGCTGGTAGCGGTAAAGTCCGGTTCAATGACAAGATCGCTCGGACCTCCGATCATCATGAGATGATCGACGTTGTCGCGGCGAATGACGAGAAGCTGGCGCCTCCTGTCGAGCGCAAAGGACTTGACTATGCCAAGGCGTTCCGCATTGCCATGTCCCCCGCCTCTTGCCGGCACGCGAAGCCGGCGCAGAAATGCGCGGCGAAAGATCAACAGGAGAAGATGCGCCCCGGCGAGGAAGGCTATTGCCGCGACGGCATATGTCAGCGTTTCGCTTTGGAAAAACGCATCACTCATGGCCTGCATCAGGGCGGCTCACTCGGCAAAATGCGCAACGCGCTTTCGTAGTCTATCGCGTTCCAGCGCACCATGCGCAAGGAGGTCAGCGGAAAAGAACCCGGCCTGGGTTCTATCGTGGGCATAAAACCTAGGCTAAAACGGCGTCGAGAGATACAGAAGGCAGCCTGACACCGTCGTCGCCGGGGGATGCAAACTGCCTTTCGCGGCAAAGTGGAAATCGCCAGGCAATAATTTCAAACCGCCCATCACGAAATCGCCTTCAAGGACAAGACATTCCTCATGGCCCTGTTCATGGAGGTGCGACTCATAGGTTGCACCGGGCAAAGCGCGCACGAGAATCGAGCGCCGCTTGGCGATGGGATCCTCAAAAAGCACCGTGTAAGTCACGCCCGGCGCCATCTCGGACCAATTGCCGGAGCCTGCCCGCAGCGTCAGCGTGCCTGGAACTTCTCCAGCACCCGCATCGATACCGGCAACGATCCGTTCGAAAATTTCTTGCGGCGGATGCTCAATCCCGGCAGCGAGATCCAGGGCGGCAAAATTGTCTTGCCAAAGCTTGACTCTGGTTTGCAAGGCCTGTTCGCCGGCAAGCCTCGTCTCGATCGCCGCACGCGCGGCCCCGCGTGCGATGCCCAGCACATAAGCGGCGGCGGTCAGGTCAAGATCCTCGGACATTATTTTCCCATGCATTTTGCGAGCTCGCCGATCGCGCGGTGAACCCATGACTTCACGCTCCCCAGGGGAGCATCCATTTGTGTTGCGAGCTCCTCGTAACTCAGTCCGTGCAGATAAATCAGGGTAACGCACTTCCTATATTTTTCATTCAGGTTCTTCAGACATTGCCGGACGTCGGCCGCGGTGACCGGATCATCGGAGGATCGAGCTTCGACCGCCGCCAGCACTCCCCCCTCGTCGAGCGAGACGGAAGGCGGCGGCGTGGCGGCTATCCGGCTCAAAGCGCAATTGCGGGTAACCACGGCCATCCACGCCATAGCATTACCCTTGGAAGCGTCGAAAAGATGCGCCTTGTGCCAAATTCGGGTCATCGCTTCTTGGAGAACGTCCTCTGCCAGGCCGCGATCCCGCATAAGGCGCACGCATATTCCAAAAAGGACCGGCACGGATTTGTCGTAAAGGGATCGAAAAGCCTTGTGGTCACCAGAGGCGACAGCTTCAAGCAGGCGACATAAACTCTCATTCGATTCGGCGAAGACCAGATGACCCCGTGCCATAAGGCCGTTCCATCGACAAAAGCGGCGCCAATAAAACCGGCGCAAAGCCTCCGCTCCTCTTATCAGTTAGGCCGATGCACGACTAGCGCTTTTTCGATTGCAACCGGCTGGCTGCCCCGCCCAAGAAATAGCCTGGCGCGGCCGTGCGAGACCTGTGCCATTACGGGCCGCGTGCA